>CAMATH010000151.1 GCA_945860955.1 Planctomicrobium piriforme | reverse complement strand
ATGGCTGAACGTCGCGACCCTCAACTCACTCCACTCCCCCTTCGAATTGCGAATCCACTGGTTCCCGTACAACGCCTTCCGCCTCACGTGTCCTGTGCTGCCCCAGAAGTTCTCGCTGAATCCATGCAATCCCTTCAGATACCCACCATCTTTCGGCGCCTGCATGCTCGAGATCAGCATCCACTCCTGCCGTTCGGGGTGAAAGTAGTACCCCGTGTAGATCGTCTGATTCCCCGGGACCGGCTCCGCAGTGACCAGGAATTTTTGGACTTCTCCGGTCTTCCAGGGGTATTTCAGATGGCTGTGTCCACCAGTCCCCTCATTTCCGAAGACTGAGGTATGGACACCGTCCCCCTTGCCAATCAACTGAACGTAGTTCTCAGCGGCGACTTCCTTCCGATCGTTGGCGTTGCCGCCACTTCCGGCGTCCCACACACTGAAGATGATCCGGCGTTCGGTCGGGCTGTTGACCTGCATGCCGAAATATCCGCGGTGGAACCCACACGCCATGTAGAATGTCGTGACGGGATCATCGACGGCGGTGACTTCGCTATAGAAACAGTCCACCTCAATCTCTTTCGGGACCGGGTACGCCAGATGGACCGAGGCGGCATTGCGTCTGGGATCCAGATTGAAATGGGCCGCTTCCACCGCCGGTCCACTCAATTCGAGCGCTTCGATGTCTCCGTTCGCCGCGTCAGCTCCGTTGAGACCGGAAAGCTGAAACTTCTGATATCCCGGTTCCCGAATGTCGAACGCGCCGAAGTCCAGCCGCACGACCGCGTCGGTTCCCGCCCCGTTCGCTTGCGCTTCGTGAGACTCCTCGCCCAGTGTCAGTCGCAGTTTGGAAACAGTGTCTTTGGGAAGTCGCAAGCTGACGGCGGCTTCAATTCGGCCGGCTTTCGAGAATTCCCCAAACCACAGCACATGTTGCTCATCTCCCCGCCAGCGCCGTACCCCCTTCTCATTCACAACCGCCCCTTCGGGATTGGGAGAGATATAGGCGGTCGCGGCGGGAACGCTGAGCGGTTTGAAATCCGCCGCGCGGGCCACGGTCGCGGTTGACCCAACGGCAATTCCGATCGACGCCAGAAACAGGAAGGAACGGTTCATTGCGGAGGACGACATGAGAGCGGGCAGGAGATCGGAAGACTGTGGATGGATCAATGGTATGACGCGGGCATCCTACCAAGGACGAGGTCCAGCCCCCAGTCCGTCTCGGTGACTCGCCCCCCTGTTTGCGATAGAATCACCAACCGTCCGAACGGTCGTCGTCTGTTTGTCGGACGTGATCCGAGTGGATCTGAATCCTGGAGTCGGTCAACAATCCCGATTGTCGTCAGGAACCCTCGAATGCGAATTGCGAATTCCACCGGCGTCCGCCGATTGACATGTGTCATTGGTGTCGCGGTCGCGCTGTGGGTTGTCCCGGCGTTCGTGACTGCCGTCGAGCCGCTGCATGAGCGGATCGATGCTCGTATCGCCGCGCAATTTCAGGGACGGCGGCCCGCGCCGCTCGCCGACGACGCCGAATTCCTGCGGCGGATCTGGCTCGATCTCGCCGGGGTGATTCCCTCGACCTCCGAGGCTCGCGAATTTCTGGCGAATCCCTCCCCCGACAAACGCTCCCGACTGGTCGACCGCCTGCTGGCTGCCCCCACTTATCCCCGGCGGATGCGCGAATTGTTCCACGTGGTCCTGATGGAACGTCGTGGCGACAACGCGGCCTGGGACAGCTACCTGCAGGCTTCGTTCGAAGCGAACAAACCGTGGGATCAACTGGTCCGTGAAATTCTGTTCCCGGACGACAAAGATCCCCAGCGCGCCGGTGCGGGCTTTTTCTACACGAAACGGCTGGAGGCGTACGGCCAGAATCCGATTGATCACCCGGGACTCACCCGCGATGTCGGTCGGCTGTTTCTCGGCATCGATCTCCAGTGCGCGCAGTGCCACGACCATCTGTTCATTGGTGATTACAAACAGCGGGAATTCCAGGGACTCTACTCCGTCTACCTGAACGTCACCGCGAAGGGAGATCAACCGGTCCCCGCCGTGATCGAAAAGCCGTTGATCAAAAAACTCGAGTTTGTGTCGGTCTTCGACTCGACAAAACAGGAGACGGGACCACGCATTCCTTTTGGCATCGAACTCCCGATTCCGGAAGCCCCCGCTGGCAGCGCCCCTCCCGCCAGTGCGCTTGCGTTGATCGCCCGCGATCTGTCGCGAGTTGATAATGACCGCTTCTCGCGGAATATCGCCAATCGACTCTGGTTCCTCATGATGGGACGGGGCCTGGTTCATCCACTCGATTTGCATCATTCCGACAATCCCCCCTCGCATCCCGAGTTGCTGGATCTGCTTGCCCGGGAATTCGCCACCCATCAATTCGACATCCGCTGGATATTGCGAGAGCTGGCGCTGTCGCAGACGTATCAGCGCTCCAGTCGGGGAGACGCGGAGACCGAACCGCTGCCACCGGAGTCCTACCTGTGGGGGATCGAAAAACGTCTTTCCGCGGAACAAATGCTCCGCAGCACGCTACGTGCGACGGGTGACCTGGAACGTTTGGAACCACCGCCGGGAACCGCGGCCGCCGGCGAGTGGAAAGAACTGCGTTCGCGATTCCTCACCGCCTATGCGAATGAACCGCGTGAGGCGGAAGTGGAGTATCTGGCGACAGTCAAAGGGGCTCTCTTTGCGCTCAACGACGGGAAGTTGCTCGAGTTGGTGAAGCGTCGTCCCGGAAACCTGTTGGATCGGGTGGCCACGCTGACTGCGCCGACCGAAATCGCCGACGAACTCTATCTGACCATCTTCACGCGATTCCCCACCGACGAGGAACGTGGCGAACTCCAGGCGTTATTAGAGAAAGACCCGTCCCGGCGGGAACAAGCGCTGTCAACTCTCGCCTGGGCGATGCTGTCATCCATTGAGTTCGGAATCAACCACTGAGGCACCATGCACCAACCGCCGCTTTGCCAACCGTGGGAGCATCGACTGTCGCGCCGCCGACTGCTCGGAACGCTCGCCGGCGGCGCGCTCGCGACTCAGGGGGGCGCGTTGGGTCCGTTGTTCTCCCCAGCGATGGCCGAGGAATTACGAGCCAAAGAAAAGCAGGCAATCCTGATCTGGCTCGACGGCGGTCTGAGTCAGTTGGAAAGCTGGGATCCCAAGCCCAAATCTCCGTTTGGTGGCCCATTTCGGTCGATCACCACTTCGGCACCGGGAATTGAAGTCTGCGAACTCCTCTCCCACACCGCGAAACAGATGCATCACCTCGCGGTGCTGCGCAGTGTCTGCACCCAGGACAACAGCCATTCCGCCGGCGTCGCCCGGATCAATCGGGGAGATCCCAAAGACCGCGGCGTGGTCTACCCGTTTCTCGGGTCGGCGGTCGCGAAACTATTGGGTCCGACCAGTAGCGGACTTCCCCCCTACATCTGGATCAAACCGCAGAGCGGCGGTTTTAAAGCCGCCGACGCTGGCTTTCTTGGCGCGCGGTACGGCGCTCTGGCGCTGGGGGATGGCAAACCTCCCGAGAATCTGTTGCTCAACAAGCAGATCACCCCCGAGGAAAATGAGCTGCGCAACGAACTTCGGCAACGCTTCAACACCCGTTACGCGGCCCGCAGGCGTCGCGAGATTGCCGATGCCAACAGCTATGTGTTCGACCTGGCTCAGACCCTGATGCGCCGCGAAGATCTCTTCGACGAGTCAAAAATCACCGAACGCGATCGGGAACGGTACGGAACTCACGAACTCGGCCGGCATATTCTGCAAGGGCGTCGAATGCTTGAAGCGGGGGTCCGGTTCGTCAAGGTGAATTCATATCACTGGGACAGCCACGGCGACAACTTCAACGCCTGCGACAGTCTGGTCCGGCAGTTTGACCAGCCATTCGCCGCCCTGATCGAAGATCTCGCCGACCGGGGCATGCTCGACAATGTTCTGGTCATTGTCCTGAGCGAGTTTGGCCGCACCCCGAAAATCAACTCGCACGTCGGCCGCGACCACTGGCCCGAGGCGTGGTCGGTCGCGATGGCAGGGACCGGACTGAAGCGGGGAGTCGCCGTCGGGAAGACCAATGACGACGGAACATTCGTCGACGGACCGCCGCATGACATTGGCCACCTGTTCCACACCTGGTTCCGGGCGCTGGGGGTCCCGCCCGAAAACATGAGTTATGACAATCATGGCCAGCCCTTGCCGGTCGCGAATGAAGCCTGTTCCGCCGTCAGCGAACTCTTGGCATAGGGGGACACATGCAAGCGAATGAACTCAAGCAGCAGTTCGAACCCAAACCGCTGGGGACGCCGCTGACTTACGAACGCCAGCTCTGCCAGGCGCGCTACTCGCCGTGCGGTCGATTTCTGGTCGCTAGCGGCTACGACGCGACCATTCAACGTTGGGATCTTTCACAAGATCCGCCAGCGAAACTTCCCCAACTCACTGCACACAACGGCTGGGTGCAGTGCCAGGCTTTCGCCCCCTCGGGAGAGAGGTTGTTCACCGCCGACTCCTGGGGGAAAATCTGCTGCTGGAATTACACGGAGCCGGAACCTCGTCTGGTGTGGTCGGTCGAGTCGGCCCATGATGGCTGGATCCGAGCTTTGGCGGTCTGTCCGGACGGCCGGTCGATCGCGACCGGCGGGAATGACTCGGTCATCCGGCACTGGTCGGCCGACAGTGGTCAGCCCCTGAGCGCTGCGCCTCATCCTGGCAAAGTCTTTTCGCTGGCGTTTCATCCGCGAGACAAGACTCTGGCCTCGGGAGACTTGACCGGCATCGTTCGGCAATGGTCGCCGGATTCGAAAACCGTCGTTCGCGAAATCGACGCCCGCGTTCTTTATCAGCGGCACAACAATCAGGAGTGCGGCGGCGTTCGGCAGATCGTGTTCGCCGCCGATGGTTCCCAACTGGTTTGTGTGGGGCAAAAGAGTCCGGAAGGGGGTTTCGCGACGGGGCTTCCCTGCGCGCTGGTGTTCGACTGGTCGACTGGGAAACTGACGCAGGAAATGCAGGTGGGAACGAAGGACGATGGGTTCGCCTACGACGCACAGTTCCATCCCGCCGGTTTTGTGATGGCGACGAGTTGTGCCTTTCCCGGCAAGGGGCACGTCTGGTTCTGGAAGCCGGGTGAGCCGCAGGCGTTTTATCTGTCGAACACGATTCCCAACGGACGCAGCCTGAGTCTGCATCCCGATGGGAAATCACTGGCGCTTCTGGTCTCACTCTCCGCGAACGGCAACGGTCGGCAACTCGTCAATGGCCAGTACGATGGTGGATCGGCGAGGATTCACATTCTCGGCTTTTCAAAGCCGGCGTGAGTTCGCAGGTATTGGTCGCGATTTCGAATGCCCGCTCCAGTTCCGCGCGGTCGAGTGAAAGGACGGTTTCCGCTGGTTCGATTTTCAATTTCGAGGAAAATCGCAGCAAATAGCGATTGGACTTTTCATCAATATCGACGCGGTCGGGGAGGGAAATCGATCCGCCGGTTCGCAAGGGCAGTTGAACGGTGGGATGCGACGCGAGTGACGTGAAATCCCAACCGACCGAGAGCTTGCTCAACCGTTCCTGCTCCGCGGGATCTGTTGACTGCGTTTTACCGAACTTCGCTCCTCGTGTCGAAACCTCCCGGATTTCCAGCCAGCGACGGTGTTTTTTGGAATGCACGAACAAACCGGGCTCGGTCGGGCCGTCGGCGTCTCGCGTCGATCCGTGGTGCCGACCGAGAAACAGAAACGATCCGTCGTAGTCGATGACAAACGTATTGCGATTGGGAACTCCTACCAACGTAGCAACCAACTTGCCCGGATCCCCCCCCAGTTCCGATTTTCGGTCGCGACCTTCGGGTGGAGCGGCAAAAACCGCGAGCGCACACAGCGCCACGGCGACAGTTCCAAGGGACCGCGTGAACCAGAATGTCGGAGGCCGGATCGCATTCATTGGGTGAGTTCCTTTCGGAGTAAAGGTCCGTTAATGATACCTCCATTGGTCTCCCGATTCCGTCACAACCTTGCAACATCGCGGTCGATGACTGCGGTGTCATGACACTGTACATGGCCGAACACAGGGGGCGGGCGGTGCCGCGCCGATCAGGAAGTCGCGGCCGGCAACCCTTCCCAAAGTGCCGAGCCAATGCGTACCAGTGTCGCCCCTTCCTCAATCGCCGGCTCGAAATCGCCGCTCATTCCCATCGACAATCGTCGCAGTTCGACCCCCTCTGGGCATCGGGGTTGCAACCGGTCGCGCAAGGTGCGTAATTCGCGGAATGTGGGACGGGCGGCTTCGGGATCGTCGGCATACGCGGCCATTGTCATCAGCCCTTCAATCGCCACGTGCGGATGGCCGTGCAGGGTGTCAAACGTCGCCTCCAGTTCGTCTTTGTCGAAGCCATGCTTCTGTTTCTCGCCCGACAGATTGACCTCCAGCAGCACCCGCACCATACGCCCGGTCGACGCCGCTTCCATTTCGATTGCTGCGAGGAGTCGGGGGCTGTCGACCGAATGCACCAGTGCCGCGTGGCGGACCGCGAGGTCGGCTTTGTTGCGCTGCAGATGTCCGATCAGGTGCCAATGAACCGTATCGGAAAACAACGCCGCGCGTGCCGCCAGTTGCTGCGGCCGGTTTTCACCCAGTTCGAGCTCTCCCAATGTCAGTAGCGCCTCGATCCATTCGATCTCTGCGTATTTGGTGACGGCGACCATGGTCACTTCAGTCGGATCGCGGTTGGCGCGACCGCAGGCCACCGCGATTCGTTTCCGGACAGTGGCCAGATTCTCGGCGATTCGCGCGGTCAGAGACATGGGATCCTCATTCGACTGCTGCCAAAAATCACGGTACTGTTCTCGTTTCGCGAGTGTGCGATTGGAAAGGGGGGCCGCCGCGGTGACACGGGGGCCTAAGTCCCATTCTATTTTGGGGCGTTTCGCCACCAGCGGATTTCATTCGCCCCCCGCTCGGCACACGCGACAATGTCGAGTCGGCCGTCGTGGTCGAGGTCGGCCAAAATGACCGTGACGGCGTTGGACCAGTCATCCTTGATCTTGTGTTCCGTCCATTGGCCGCGCGGGTCACCGTTGTTTTCGAACCAGGCGATGCGACCCTGCTTGGTCCAGGCGGTCGCCACCACATCCATGTCGCCATCGCCATCAAGGTCACCCGCGACCGCCTCGAATCCCTGGGGAAATCCCGGGGCGATGGAGTGCTTCTTCCAATCGGTCCCCAATCCCGGCTTGCCGACGTTTTCGTACCAGGCGATCTGATGGGACGAGGGATCGTCGTTCGCCACTCCCGCCGCGATCCCAAACGCCATCACTACGTCGAGGTCACCATCGCCATCCAAGTCGACGGGATGTCCATGTGCCGGGAATTTCGTTTCGGCGTCGATTGTGTGGCGTGTCCAAGGTTGCGCCGTGGGCCTGCCCGAGTTCGCGTACCACACCACCTGGTTCCCCGTCCGCGCGGTTCCCAGTAAATCGGGCTTGCCGTCGCGATTGAAGTCGGCGACGACGATCGTGCGGGTTTCGCTCATCTTGTCGGCGATTACATGCCGCACCCACTCGTCGCCGCGACCGGGTGCGCCGACATTCTCGAACCAGTCAAATCGATTTCCAAACCGCCAGCTCGAAGCGGCGACGTCGAGATCTCCATCGCCGTCCAGGTCCGCGAGCGCGACATCGTATGACCCTGGCAGATCTTTTTCGGGGCAGACGCGATGCAGTTTCCACGGCTTCGCGATCGCCTCTTTTCCCGGATTTTCGAACCACCTCACATCCCACCGCAGATTGTCGACAATCACCACATCGGGACGACCGTCGCGATTGATATCGCCGATCGCGTGACGTTCCAACCGAATCGGCTGATCGGCCTCACCCACGTGTTTCTGAATGAACGAGTGCTGGAACCGGCCTTGTCCGTCATTCACCAGGAGGTAGAGATTGCTGTTCGGTTCCGCGTCGGCACTGGTGAGATCGAGATCACCATCCCCATCGAGATCGGCCGCCGCACAGGCGTACGAGTACGTATAATTGAACAGGAGCCGAGTCTCGGTGAGTTTGAGCGGACCTGAGTCGAACGTACGCGATGGCTCGGGATCCGCGGAGGGTTCGCCAGAGTTCGCGCCATGGGACGCGAACAGCATGGCGGACAGAGCGGTCGCGACCAGTGAAAACTTGGGACAAGGCATCGAATGGCTCCAGTTCGAGGGACTCGCGTCATCATCGCATACCAGTCGAAGGCAAGTCGAGTCCGCTGTATCTGCGCCTGGTCGAAAACAAGGTGGCCGGTCGACAGTCAGTCGCCGTCCACAAACGATCGCGTCGTTTGTGATCTTTACGCGGCATACCCTGAAAGAGTTCGATCTGGGGCGAACGCGTGAATCGAACTCGATCTTGGACAGGTTCTCAACTCAACAGAGCGCCGCGGGGGGCGCTGCAGTAAACTCCACACGTTCACCCGTCGCCGGGTGCGTGAATCGAATCCGCCCGGCGTGCAGCCAATAACCGGAATCGCCAGGCAGCCCCGGGTTGTCGGCGCGGGGCAGGCCCCCCGCTACATAAATCGGATCCCCAACCAGTGGATGACCAATCGCCGCGAGATGAATGCGGATCTGATGCGGGCGTCCGGTGAACAAATCGACTTCGAAGAGAGTCGAGTCCGTATGACAAAGTACCACGCGGGCGACGCTGTGTGCCGGTTTCCCAGAGGGAGACGCCGCGTGGACGGTTCCCAGTCGGGGATGCGGAACCGGGCCGATTGGAATTTGAATGTCGTAGGCAGACAACGCCGCGATACCGCTTGCCAGGGCGAGGTATTGTTTCTCGATCTGAGGCCACTGTCGGCTGAGCGTGGCCGCTGTGGGCGAATTCAACGCGAACAACACCAGACCCGACGTCGCCCGTCCCAGGCGATGCAGCGGCCGCGCCTCTGGAAAATCCCGCTGGACCAGACTCAGCAATGTGTGTTGATAAAACCCGCCCCCGGGCAGTGTCGGCAACCCGCCGGGTTTGTCGACGACAATCAGGTCGGCATCCTCATGCACCAGCACGTACGACTGCGGCACCTCTGCTTCGACCCAACCGGGGCGATTCCAGATCAGCACCGCACCGGGACGCAAGGGTTCAGAACCACGGGCCGGTGTGTCATCCACCAGAATCTCGCCGGCATCCAGTCGGGTCTGCCATTCGCATTCGGTGGAATGGCGAAACGTGGCGGCGAGATAGCTCAAAGTCGTATGACCTCGGGCGGCACCATCGAGGACATGTCGATAGCGATATCCCGGATGGGGCGAGTCGGTCACTGTCCCTTCCGTCCGGTCGGTTTCCCCTTCTTTTTCGGCGGAACCTCGCGCGGAGTGGCGCCCCGTTCCAGTCGAAACACCGCGACGCTGCACGCGCGCAGCACGTACGCCTTCTTGGTCTTCCAGCGTTTTCGCCCCCCCCATTCCGGCTGATAGGTGTCAAACGCCAAAACCCAGTGGTGTTTCCGGTCGAGCGCCGGCAGATGGAAATCGATATGCAGCACATGGTCGGCGTTGAACAGCACCAGCAGCGTGTCTCCCGAAATCGCCTCACCATATTCGTTGACGTCGAGGTCGTCTCCCCGCAGTACCACCCCCAGCGAACGCGCGTACCCCGTATTCCACGAGGAATGCGACATCTGGATCCCCGAGGGTTCGTACCAGTCGATCGCCCGATTCTCTGCTCCGCTGATATCGCGTCCGTGAAAGAACCGGCGTTGTTGCAGCACAGGCTGTTTCTGCCAAAAACTCACAAGGCTCGCTGTGAATTCCAAAAGTTCCGTCTGGTCGGGTGTGTGGTCCCATCGCAGCCAACTGATTTCGTTGTCCTGGCAATAGGCGTTGTTGTTGCCGTGCTGCGTGTGGCCAAATTCGTCGCCTGCGAGCAGCATCGGAATGCCCTGCGAGAGCATCAGCGTCGCGAGGAAATTCCGTTTCTTGCGTTCACGGAGCGCACAGATCACCGGATCGTCGGTTGGCCCCTCCGCACCACAATTCCAACTCAGGTTGTCGGTCGTGCCGTCGTTGTTTCCTTCGCCATTCGCCAGATTGTGTTTGTGGTCGTACGACACGAGGTCGTGCAACGAGAACCCGTCGTGACAGGTGACAAAATTCACGCTGGCGTGCGGTCGCCGGCTGTTCCACGCGTACAGATCGCTCGACCCGCAGATCCGCGTGGCGAATTCCGAGATGATCCCGCCATCCCCCTTCCAGAATCGGCGGACACAGTCGCGGTACTTGCCGTTCCATTCCGACCAGCCGACGGGAAAATTGCCAACCTGGTAACCCCCTTCCCCCAGATCCCAAGGCTCGGCGATCAGCTTCACCTGCGAGAGAACGGGATCCTGGTGAATGATGTCAAAAAACGCCCCCAGTTTGTCGACCTCGTGCAGTTCCCGCGCGAGCGTGCTCGCGAGATCAAACCGGAACCCGTCGACGTGCATGTCGAGAACCCAGTACCGCAAACTGTCCATGATCAACTGCAGCACCCGCGGATTGGACACATTGAGCGTGTTGCCGCAACCGGTGTAGTCGACGTAGTACCGTTTCTGATACGGATTGAGCCGATAGTAGGCGGCGTTGTCGATTCCTCGGAACGACAGCGTCGGCCCCTGGTGATTCCCCTCGGCGGTGTGGTTGTAGACGACATCGAGAATCACTTCGATTCCCGCGGAGTGCAGGTTGCGCACCATCGTCTTGAACTCGCGGACCGCGTTGCGGTGGGGTCCATTCGCCTGGAATTGCACCTCGGGGGCGAAAAACGCCAGCGTGTTGTAACCCCAGTAGTTGCTGAGCCCGAGTTCGACCAGATGCCGGTCGTCGATGTGATGGTGTACGGGAAGCAGTTCGACCGCCGTCACACCGAGCTTTTCAAAATGCCGGAGAACCGGGTCACAACCCAGGGCCGCGTAACTCCCCCGCAGTTCTTCGGGGATCTCGGGATGCAGGCGTGTGAAGCCCTTGACGTGCAATTCGTAGATGACCGTCTTGTGTGGAGGCGTGTGCGGGGCGCGGTCGTCGCCCCAGGTGAACGCGGGGTCGATGACGGTCGCCAGCGGGGCGATGGCTGCGTTGTCGCGATCGTCGAACGACAAATCTCGGCGAGAATCCCCGATGCGATAGCCAAACATCTCGTCCCCCCAGCGGGTCATCGAGACGATCTCTTTCGCGTAGGGATCGAGGAGTACTTTGTTGGGATTGAACCGGTGTCCTCGATCCGGGTCATACGGTCCGTGAACCCGAAAGCCGTAGAGATCGCCGGGGAGCATGTCGGGAAAGTACCCGTGCCAGACGAGATCAGTCTGTTCGGGGAGCGTGATTCGGAGGGATTCCCGTGCCGACTCGGGCGCATCGAACAAACAGACTTCGACGCGGGTGGCGTTTTCGGAATAGAGCGCGATGTTCACACCACGTCCGTCCCACGTGGCTCCCAGGGGATACGGCCGGCCCGGCCAGATTCTCATCGACACGGTGATACCTCTGTCGCATTCGACGACGGTGACGCTCGTTGACCCGCGTTCAATCAGTGCATGCGAACGCCGACCGACAGCAGAATGTTCGCATAGCGCTGCTGGTCGGCGGTTTGAATGGTCAACACGTGGTCGGGAGTCTCGACCGCCTTGTAAAACTCCCATTTCTCGATCGGGACCAGCTCCAAGTCGAGTCCCTGTTCACGAATGACCCGCCGGTAATCCTCCCACACCGGAGGATCGGCCGCGAGCGCGTACGGGTCGTCCTTGGTATACATCATCGTGTGGACGGCGTCGACCGGAATCGCCGACAGAACCGCCTTCAGCGTCTGCTCACAGTTCACCACCCCGGGCATCAGGTTCAGCGAAATCACCTCCGCATTCGGTCCCTTCTTCGAAGAGGCGGGGTAGTTGCCGTCGGCGATGAGAATCTTCGCATGATGGCCGGCACGGGCCAGGATGGCGGAGATTTCGGGGTGGATCAGGGTGTGGTGGAGCATGGGGGGAAGGAAAGGATGAAGGCGGTAGGATGAAGGGGATTAGTGGAAGTGTTTTCGGAAGGCGGTGATGGTTTGTTTTGCGGCTTCGGGGCTGTTGGGCCACGGCAGTGCCTCGGCGGAGGCGTAGCCGTTGTAGTTTAGATCGCGCAGCGCCTTTGCGATCGGGGCGTAGTCGAGATGTCCGCAACCTGCCGGTCGGCGGTTCGAATCGACGAAGTGGACGTGACCCAGGTATTCGCCCGCCTGTTTCAACGACGCCGCGATGTCGACTTCTTCGATGTTCATGTGAAACAGGTCGCACAACAGCCGAACGTGGCAGGTTTCGAGCGGCTTGAGCAGTGCCAGCCCTTGTTCGACCGAGCAGACCATGTTCGTTTCATACCGATTGATCGGCTCGAACAGGAGGGGAACGCCGTACTGCTTCGCGTGTTCCCCCAGGTCAACCAGCGCTTCGGAAAGAAGCTGGATCGCGTCGGGTTTGGGAATTTCGTCACTCCAGCGCCCCTGCATGGAGCCGATGATCGCCGGCGCGCCGAACGGTCCCGCGAAGTCGATGATTCCGCGGATATAGTCGCGTGCTTTTACACGCAACGCGGGGTCGGGCAGACACAAATGCAGCTTCTGCTTCACCCAGCCCGCCCCTGTTCCGACAGCGGCCAGCTTGAGTCCGTTGTCCGACAGCAGCTTCCGTAATTCGGCGGGATCGACCGCGGTGGGAGACGGGGGAAAGACTTCGACCGCGTCGAAACCGAGCGCGCTCGCCTGCTGACACGAGCCGGCGAGATCATGCCAATAGACAAACGGTCCACCCGCGGCTTCTTGAACGAGGGAAATGGTGACTGCGGATTGGATCATGGGTTGGGAGATTCCAGAGATGCAATTTCAAGCGGCGATCCCGCGACGGCCACATGCCTCGACTGCCGTTTGGGACCGGTGGACACGGTGAGTGGAACAGGAGACGTTCCCTGGTCATCAAGAAACGGGCGCAGAAACGGCGGGCGGTCGCTTTTTCCGCCGCGCTGGTAGTCGCGCCAGATCGCCTGCGCGGTCGGGGCGAGATCCCGGCCGGCGCGGTTCACCAGGTAGTCGAAGACATACTCGGCGAGCCGTTTGAGGGCGATTCCGTTCGTCCGGCCCGATGCCAGGTACAACCAGTCGCTGAACGCCAGAAAACTCTCAAAGGGGGACTCCGCTCCCCAGATGAGCGGTGTCGATTCGACGAAGTTCCCGCTGTTGGCCACCAGATCCCAGTAGCGGGCGAACCGCCGCAGGCGCTGCATGGTGCCAAAGTCAACGAGCCTTGTCCGCAGAATCTCGTAGGGAGCGTAGCCGGCATACGCCATTCCCCATTCCCCGTCATGACGCGCAATGGGTGTCCCCCGCAGGCGTTTCAACATGCCGACCTGAATCTCCTGCGGACCCAGCGCCACCAGCCGATCGAACCCGCGCCCGAAACTCTCCAGCGACTCTCCGGGCAGACCGACAATCAGGTCGGCGTGAACATGGACCCCGGTCTCGGCCCGCAACCAGCGCAGATTCTGTTCGGTCTGCTGCGCATCCTGCCGTCGACTGATGAGGGCGGCGACCTCGGGATTGAACGTCTGGATCCCCACTTCGAACTGCAGCGATCCCGGGGGAAAGCGACGGATGATCTCGCGCAGTCCCTCGGGGAGGCGATCGGGGATCATTTCAAAGTGAACGAACAGGTCGGGCCACATCCGTTCGAGAAAAAACTCCAGAATCGCCCGGCTCACTTTCAGATTCAAATTGAACGTGCGATCGACAAACTTGAACTGCCGGACACCCCGTGAGAGCAGCCGATCGAGTTCCGCCAGAAACGGTTCGAGCGCCGCCTGACGCACGGGAATATCGAGTGATGAAAGGCAGAATTCGCACTCGTACGGGCAGCCGCGCGACGCCTCGACGTAGATCACCCGGTGCGCGATATCCGAATCGGTGTAGAGGTCGTACGGGAATGCCAGCTCAGCAAACTGCGGCAGACCCGCCGGAATGAATTTCGGTTCGGCCAAAGGGAGTCGCGATTCTAGACCGCCCGCCGCGACTTCGGGGTTCGAGAGCAACCGTCGGCAGAGATCCCGGAAGGCGAGATCTCCTTCACCCGAAATGACGTGGTCGGCCAGCCGGGTGATATCGAGATCGTCGGCCTCATAGCTCACTTCGGGGCCACCCAGAACTAGCCGGATTTGCGGCGCGACCCGTTTTAGATCCGACACCAGGCGAGTCGCCTGATCGATGTTCCAGATGTAAACGCCCAGACCGATGATTTTCGGGTTCTTCGCCAGCAGCGATTCGAGCATGTCGACCGGCCGATGACTGATGTCGAACTCCACGATTTCGCAGCGTTCTTTCAGTTCCGCGAGGTTCGCGAACAGATATCTCAGACCAAAGGCGGCATGCGCGTATTTGGCATTCAGCGTCGTCAAAACGATGTCGGGCATAGAGCGACTACAACCCCGCCAGCGGCTCGACCGCGTCGCCGAACTGCTTTTGGTCGACCCCGACCCGCTGCAGGAGCGACAGATACAGACCGCACAGCCGGCGGTTCTCGTCCCCCTTGTCGCGATAATCGAGAACGCGCCCGGTTTCGAGACGGCCTCCCAGTCCCCCCACCAACAGCACCGGGAGCTTGGTCGAATCGTGCGAACTCCCCGACCACATGTTCGATACAAACATCAGACACGAATGGTCGAGAACGGTGGCGTCCCCTTCCGGCATCGCGGCGAGACGGTCGGCAAGGTGCGCCAGTTGCGAAACGTAGTACCGGGTCACCCGTTCGTAGGCGTCGGAATTGTCGTCGTGCGAGGCGGGATGGTGCGCCTGGCGGACGTCCAGAAACGGGTAGAACAGTCCCGACAAATCCCGGCACAACAGCAGTGTGGCCACCCGGGTCTTATCCGACTGAAACGCGAGGGCGATGATATCGGTCATCAGCCGCATGTGTTCGCGAATGTCTTCCGGCAGACCGTTGTCCGGGCGCGGAAGGGCGAACGCCGGGGTGTTTTTGTCGCGGGCGTTTTCCTGAGCCCGGGACTGAAGCGCGCGATTCCGCTCGACACGGCGTTCGACTTCCCGCACGCTCGCCAGATACTCTTCGATCCGCGCCTGATCCGACTTGCTGACCTGCCGGCGGACGAACGAGGCATGTTCCCCCACACGGTCGAGAATGCTCTGCATCCGGCGACTTCCCTGGTTTTCGAACAGGCTGTCGAACGCCAGGGCCGGGTAGACCTCCATCGGAACGGGAGAGTTCGCGTCGCGCCAGGAAATGTGCGAGCTGTAGGCCATCGAAAAATTGGTCTCGTGGTAGCCAGTGATCGGCTGCTCGCAGCCCAGAACCAGACTCGGTTGCGGTGTGGCGTCGTCGTAGTGATTGGCGAGAACCTGGTCGAAACTGATACCGCCACGCAGAACCGCGCCCTTCTGCAACGCCGCCCCCGACAACACGTTCCCCGTCTGGCCCGGGTGAATTCCGACCCCGGTCGCGTGCTTGTTGAACAACCCGGTGATCACGTTCAACTTCGACTGAAACGGCTCCAGCGGGGTGAGACTGGGGCTCAACTCAAGACCGTTCGCCCCAGGTTTGGCCCACCAGTTCTTGGGGCTGATGCCATTCCCCATGAACAGGGCGGCGAAGCGATTCGGAAAGGCTGCCGGCGTGACTTCGGGAACCGACTCGGCACCCCACACAGGCAGCGACTCCAGCCAGGGAAGCCCCATGGCAACGCCTGCCCCTTGCAGGAACAGTCGGCGGCTGACGGGAATGTGCGGCAGGGACATCGCGGCGTTCCGTGGGAAACGGTTCACGTGAGGGACAGTGCCAACATTGTGCCAGATCCCTGGCGGGGTGAACAGGGATTGGTAACCGTCTGGTAGGCGTTCCGCGTTGGGAGTGACTTGCGGTCGCCCAGCGACGCCTGCGACGGCCCGGGCCGACTGAAGCAGAAACGGTTTGTCGTCGATAACCGCTTACTGCGTGCGCGGCTCCATAGGGAGTCCGCTCGGTCGGCTGCGAGGTATTGTGAGGAAGAACGGAAGGCGGGATCGAGATCCCGCAGTTCATGGAGCCCCCCTTGCGGTCGGTGTGGGGACACATTAAAAAAGTGGCGACGCGATCCGAGTCTGGAAAACAGAGCATGTCCACCTCGCTACAACCTGGACTGGAAGTCGAGACATCCTATTCGCTGCTCCATCGCGCGCGGTCGCACGACGAAGACGCATGGCGGTGTTTGTGTCAGTTCTACGGGCCGTTGATTTACCACTGGTGCCGCAAGGCGGGAGTGGGGGCGGAAGATTCGGCCGACCTACTGCAGGAAGTTTTCCGCTGTCTGGTTGTCCACTTGGCGGGCTTCCAGAAGAACTTGGCCACCGGCTCATTTCGGGCCTGGCTCTGGGTCATCACCCGCAATCGAATTCGGGATCATTTTCGGGTTCAAAGAGGGAAGGTGCAGGCGATTGGGGGGTCAGATGCGCATTGGCGACTTTCCCGCGTTCCCGACCTGGAATACGATGACGGGACGGATTCGTCGGTGTCGCTGTCAGGTGGTCTGATGTGTCGGGCGCTGGCGATTGTGCGCAATGAGGTTTCCGAGAACACCTGGATCGCTTTTTGGCGGTCGAGTGTTGACGGAATCGCCCCGGCCGCCGTCGCGGTGGAACTCGGAATCACATCCGAATCGGTACGCCAGGCGAAGTCGCGCGTGTTCAAACGGTTGCGGTTGCTCCTTCAGGACTGAGGGAATAGTATCGAAGAGCCGCAAGAATCCGCTGGTCGCCAGCCTGGGCGACGAACCATGCCCAAAACCCCCTGCCCAACTCCCGATCAGCTATTCGACTTCTTGCAGAGTCGGACCGGCGAGGTTCCCGCTCTGGAGTTCGAAACGCATGTCGCCGACTGCCCGAGCTGTCAAACCAAGCTGTACGGGAGTGAGTTGACAGATGAATCTTTGGTCGCGGCGTTGAAGCGGGGCGTGGAGCCAGGTGAATTTGAGGGCGAGCCGGAACTTCAGTTGGCCTTGGAGCAGATCGAGCGGATGCCGGCCTGCGACAAGACCTCTGTCATGAATGCGGGCGAGTCCGCGCGACACGTGTCGCAAGCGGATTCCAACGACACCGTTCTAGCCAGCGAAATGGGGTTATTGGGGCCGTACCGTGTGCTGGAGTTTCTGGCCAAGGGGGGAATGGGGGCGGTCTACAAGGCGGAACATGCCCGTCTGGAAATGATCGTCGCCATCAAGGTGCTATGCGACAGGCTGTCGCGCGATCCCGAGGCGGTGGCGCGATTCGGGCGGGAGATGAAAGCGGTCGGGAAGATCAACCAGCGAAACGTCGTCCGGGCGTACGATGCGGGGGAACACGACGGCCGACTTTACCTGGCGATGGAATTCATCGACGGCCGAAATCTGGACCAGATTGTCAAATCCCGGGGACAGTTGCCGATCGCGGCGGCCTGCGAGGTGGTCCGCCAGGCGTTGGTCGGCATGCACTGCGCCCATGGCCACGGTTTGGTTCATCGCGATCTGAAACCCTCGAACCTGATGGTCAATCGCGACGGTGAGGTCAAAGTGCTGGATCTCGGCCTGGCGCGACTGCTCACTCCGACTGCGAATGACGTGTTGACGAGTGAGTTTCAGGTCATGGGGACGGCGGATTTCATGGCCCCCGAGCAGGCGATGAACGCGCGGGGAGCGGGCCTGTCGACCGATATTTACAGCCTGGGCTGTACGCTGTACGCGCTGCTGTGCGGTCGGCCACCATTTTCCGGGGCCAAATACGATTCTTCCTTCGCGAAACTGATGGCCCATCATCAGGAACCCCCCGCGCCTGTGATCACCCTGCGGCCGGAAGTCCCTGTCGGACTCTCCGCTGTTGTCGACAAAGCGCTGTCCAAATCCCAACACGATCGCTATTCCACTGCCGCTGAGTTCGCGGACGCGTTGCAGCCCTACGTCGCGGGGGCAGATCTGGTCTCACTGGCGACAGGCGCTGGCGAGTTCCCCAAGTCTGAGTCCGGCAGTGTCGATCGACATTCGGATGGAGTCGGAGCCGATGGGAGTGCGACCGCGACGCCGTCGGCGGTGACAGGGCCGAACCCGGACGCAATGACTTCGCGGCGGCCGTTGGGGACATGGGCCTGGTTGGCGGTGCCGTTGGGACTGATCGTGGTCGGGGGATTGCTGTCGGTGATCGCGGCGCAAAACCGCGCGGCTTCCCGACCGGTTGCCGTTGAGGAGGGCCTCACGGACCAACCTCCCGATACCGCGAGTGTTGAACCATCGTCCGTTCGAGTCTTTCGCCCGGATGCACAGCATGAACGTCGAGCGGCGGAGTGGGCGGTGACGCAGGGGGCCATTGTCACGATCGGGTGCCTGGACCGGGAATATCAGGTTGTCCAATCTGAAGAATTGCCCGCAGAGGATTTTCAGATCTGGGGCATTCAATTCACCAAACCGATCGCGGAGAATGACCCGGAATTCACCCTGCTGTGCGAACTGGTGAGGCTGGATCGCCTCCACTTTATAGATCCCGAACTGACCGACGCCCTGGTCGACCAACTGATTCAAATCCCCCGGCTGCGTTTTCTCACCTTGCGATATGAGACGGTACTCGCCAAAAACTTGGACCGACTCGCACGGTGCAAGCACTTTCAGGAATTGAAAATTGAGGGCTCCGTAAGTGACGAAGAAGTCGCCGGCGTTTTCCAACTGACCAACACGGATATGCTGGCGCTGGAAAGCCCGAAAATCACTGATAAGAGCCTGATAGAACTCCGAAAAATGGACAGTTTGACCGGACTCAGTTTACTCTTTACGCGGATTTCCGACGAAGGATTGGAACACCTCCGTCCTTTGTCACACCTCGAACTCCTGTTTTTGCCCTATACCCCTGTGACCGACAAGGGGTTGAATATCATCAAGGACTTCAAGGGCCTCTATTGGCTGAATCTGGGTGATACCACCATCAGCGACAGGGGGCTGGCACAACTATCGCAACACCCCCGGCTCAAGATTCTGACGCTCAGCCATACCAAAATCACGAATGCCGGCCTCGGCCATTTGCGCCCCATCGCCTCGTTGCGTTCGCTGGATCTGCGGGAATCCCGGATCGACGACGCGGGGGTCGACGCCTTGGCCGACCTTACTCAGTTGACGGAACTGCGTCTCGGCGACCGGCTGTCTGCCGACGCGGTCCGGGAACTGCGGACGCGGATGCCCGGTTGCAGAATCGCCTCGGATACGGCCCCCGAGAATTAGAATCGGGTCAGAAAGGGGGCACGGCTCATTGATCCAATCGACGCAGACGGACGGCAATGGCCGGGGCACCGGTGTCGACAACCAGGGGCAGCCCAATGTGCCGCGCGTGGTGCTGACAACCCACCACGTTGAAAGATACGCCACCGCGAGAGAGCCGCG
>CAMATH010000150.1 GCA_945860955.1 Planctomicrobium piriforme | reverse complement strand
GATCGCCCGAATCTTGGCCCGGGCAGCGTAACCCGCCGGCTACTCGACGAACTGGCCGAAGCGGTGGGGGCGCTCCCTGCCGCGCGGCGACAGAAGCTGGTCAATGACTTGGAGGGGAGAATGCTTGCCGATGAACTGAAACAGGCGATCACCGACAGCGGGTTGACCGCGTACGCCTTGGCGAAGCGGGCTGGGACGAGTCCCGATGTGATCACGCGATTTGTGTCGGGAGAACGCGACTTGCGGCTCGAGACTGCCGGAAAGATCGCGGCGGCGCTGGGGCTGGGGTTGCGACCGATCGACCCGCCGACAGCAGCAACGGAGAAGCCCCGGCCCGCGGCGGCGAAGAAGCCGACCGAGAAGCCGGCGGCGAGCAAGGCGTCGAAGAACGCCCCCGGCGGGCGGAAGCCGACAAAGTAGCACGACCTGGAATTGGATCACACGAACATGGCGAGCGTATCGAAGCACCGCGGAGCGTACAGAATCCAAGTCGTCGTCGGCAACAAGCGCCCGGCGATTCGCCTGGTAGGGGTCGACAAGAAAGAAGCGACATCGGTCGCCCGGCATCTGGAGGCCCTGAATTCCGCCCGGCTGTCGGGGATCGCGCCGCGGGCCGATACGGCAGCCTGGCTGGGATCACTCCCCGATGAAACCGTGGAACGCATTGTGGCGATGGGGTTGACGGAACCGCGTACAAAAACCGAGGCCGAACCCGAGGCTCCGGCAGTGTCGATCGATGCGTTCATCGGCGCGTACATCGCGAGCCGGCCCGACGTGAAGCCGGGGACGCTGAGAATCTGGAACCAAACGCGGCGGCTGCTGGTTGAACACTTCGGGAATCGTTGCCTGCGGACGATCAATCCGTTCGACGCCCGGGGATTCCATTCGTGGCTGGTGTCGTCTGAGTTCGCGGCGGCGAGTGTCAGCAAGCACACCGGGTTCACTCGCCAGTTCTTCGCGGCTGCCATCGACGCAGGACTGATCACCGTGAACCCGTTCTCCCGCATCAAGCTGGGGAACCGCACGAATCCATCCCGTCAGCAGTTCGTCGAGTGGTCGCTGTTCGAGAAGGTTCTCGACGGCTGCGATGATCCCGAGTTTCGGCTTGTCCTGGTTCTGTCGCGCATCGGCGGATTGCGGATCCCCTCCGAGCTGCAGGGGCTGAAGTGGCAGCACATCGACCGCAAAGAGGGAAAGATCCTGATTCATTCACCGAAGACTGCGCGCTACGCCGGCGGTGAGTCGCGGTCGATTCCGCTGTTCCCTGAACTGGTGCCTTACCTCGATGAATGGTGGGATCGCGCCCCGGATCGGGTAGAGTTCGTCATTCCTTCAAACCGAGGGACGGAAGCGGCATGGCGTACGCGACTGGCGAAACTTTTGGACCGACTCGGCATCGACGCGTGGCCACGCCTTTACCACAACCTGCGCTCAAGTCGGCAAACCGAACTGGAGAGCCGCTACCCGACGCACGTGGTTTGCAAGTGGCTGGGGAACTCGCCAGACGTCGCCCGGCAACACTACCTGCAGGTCCGCGAAGGGGACTACCGCGACGCTGCCGAACGATGCACGCACGAATGCACGCAGTACGTAGCGGAAACGACTGGAAACATGGGGAAAGCGACCAGTCGGCGGGTAGTGAAAAACAGGGTCGAAAACGACCAAAACCCTTGTTTTTCAGCGGCAAAAGGCACTTTATCAACGGAAGTGGATGGGAATCGAACCCACCTGACGCCTTCTCAGTCGTCACGCCGGGTTTGAAGCCCGGGGCGGTCACCAGAACCGCTTACACTTCCGAATGATCCCTAATAACGCTCAGGCGGAATTTCGAATTCCTGTCGAATTCGACCTACGGAGCGGCACCCAGGTACTTCTGCGCGGGTTGTTCGTCGAAAACCACTCCGGGAATCTCTTTCGGTTTCCCTCCCAGTTTCTTTCCCGCGATCACATGGGGATAAACCAGATAAGGCTCTTCCTCTCCGCGACGAAACGTGTCGTTCAACCGCAGTTGTTTGGGCTCAATCTTGTACGCCTGCCCCTTCTGGGAACGGGTATCAACCAGATAATGATATTCTGAGTCCGAACCCGCGTAATGGAGATGATCCCCCGCTCCTTCGTCGGCGATGATCTGAAGACGATCTCTGTCGATGGCGATCGCCCGAGCAGGCGAAAAGTCGAATGGACTGCAACCGGAAAACGCCGCCAGCCACGCGAGAAGCACCAGTCGGCACAGGGTGTATCGCGTGTCGCACATCGGTTGCAACCTGTGAGGAGTGAGTTGGTAATAGCCGTTTGAGACCAGGACGGGACAGCGGAATCCTCCGCACGACAAGCGATGCGACGCGGAATTCGTATCCCCAGTCACCGCTTCCTGACAGGCGCGGCTCGGTTTCGACATGGCGTTCTCGGCGATGTCGAGTGTATACCCGACACCGAAGACTCGCCTCAATCCGCGTTTCACCGGAAATTGAAATTCTTACAACGCGTTCCGCAATCGGATGCAACACCGATTGACACTTCCCGTCCCTCACGCGTAGAACTCGCCTCCCCTCCTGAAGTTCCCACGAATTCCGGTGTTTTGCACACCGGATTCAACGTCCCCCGGTTTCCATCCCTCCCCCATCGGCCGCAATGGTCGTTCGTCATTCGCTCAACAATCGCTTCCTGGCATTCGCTCGGCTGTTCGCCGTCGTCGCCCTGCTTGCGCCGATTGCCGGCTGCGAACTGCTGCATCCCAGTGACACCGTGCCCACGGCGGCTCGCAAGTTGCCGAACCTGCAAATCCCCCCCAACTCCGTCTGCCTGGATGTGATGCTGGTGGAACGGCCGCGCGGGGACAGCCTGGTGGGCCACCAGTTGTGGGACCGCGTCGATCAAGTGCAGTCGCTGGAGCCTGATGTTCGTGAAACATTGAAGGCGAACGGTTTTCGGCTGGGAGTGGTTGGCACCAATCCCCCCAGAGCGCTGCAGCAGTTGATGGGGGAGAAGCCCGACTTCCAATACGAAGCGGCCGCCGAGAATGCCAAACAGCTTTCGGGACACCGCTTCTTCATCGCGGCG
This sequence comes from Planctomicrobium piriforme, assembly GCA_945860955.1. Classification (GTDB taxonomy): domain Bacteria; phylum Planctomycetota; class Planctomycetia; order Planctomycetales; family Planctomycetaceae; genus UBA10511. Next base: position 16,674 of record CAMATH010000150.1, on the reverse strand, counting down.
GGAAGCAACGTTCGCATAGTCGCCAGCCCGATCCACGACACGTGCGAACTTGAGATCGAGCGCGAAGGCGAACCACAAACGCTGGCCCTCAACGACGCCGAGTGTCGATTCCGGCTCGCCGTCAAACAGAAACAGCCGGGCTGGGCGCAACTCGAATTCGTCCCGCAGGTGTTCCACGGCCCCAATCAACGTCGCTGGGCCGCCGACGAGCTGGACTGGAAATATGAAGAAAGCCAGCGAGCCGAGACCTTCTTCCAGCAGCGATTCTCGCTGACCCTGGGCGTGGGCGAGATGGCGGTGATCGCCGCCGACGGGGTGGAAGGGAAGAAACTCGGGCAACTCTTCTTCACCGGGCGCGGCGTGAAGTCGAGCCAGGATGGAGACGAAGAGACGATGGACGTCGAGCGCCTGCTGATCATTCGGCTGACCGCCGCGAATGATTCGGACTTGCGCTGACCGACTAGGAATGTTTGACGAGTTCGTCGAACAGAGCGCGGTAGTACTTCATGACGCGCAGCGGGTCGGTGGTGGCGGGGCTTTCCGAGAGCAGATAACCGTCGTAGTTCTGCTTCTTGAGCAACCCAAAGAATTCGCGGTAGGGGTAATCGCGGTCAAAAAGATCGTGGATATGCACCGTCTGGCCGAGCTTGTCAGCGACCAGCGCCAGATTGCCGGCGATGGAGCCTTCGACCACCTCGCCCGGGTTTGAATTCCAGCAGACAACCACCTGCGGATGATCCGCGACCTTCATGATCTGCTGAATCACGGGGAGTTCCTGCGTCCCCGCGCCATGCACTTCGACGCGAATCTCTTGTCCAAAGCCGGCGGCGAACTCGCCACATTCGCGCAGCGCTTTGCCAATCCGCTCGATCGTCCGCGGTCGTTCTTCCCCTTTCACGAAACCATTGGGACGCACCTTGATCCCGCTGCCCCCGATGTCGTGCGAGAGTTCGACAAACTGCTTGGTTTCGTCGATGTTCTTCTGGACAACAGCGGCGTCAGGACTGTGAAACTCGCATGCGGTTCCGGGACCAACGAAGACGACGGGGGAATCCTCGAATCGCTTCCGCACCTCCAGACGCTGGTCGGCGGTCAGCGCGATTTCGACCCCATGTTTGTGCGTTGTGCGCAACTCAACCCCTTCGATGGCCGCCTCTGCGCAGTTCTTGATGATCGTGGGAAGATCCCACTCGGCCCCCCACAGGTACGTCACCATTCCGAGTCGCATGCGCTGATCCTTGTTCAAATCAGTGAAAGAGTTGAACTCAAGTGACTGATGGAGTGACTGTGGGAATCCGTAGAACTCTAAAGCGCCCGCTACCAGCGGAACAGGGCAGTTCCCCACGTCAGGCCGGCACCAAATCCCGAGAGCAGCAACGTGTCGCCGCGCTGAATCCGACCCGCTTCAAACGCTTCATCCAGCGCGATGGGGATCGACCCGCCCGACGTGTTGCCATACTTCTGCAGGTTGACGAACAGTTTCTCTTTGGGAATTCCCAGATGTTCCGCGGCGGAATTGATGATCCGCAAATTCGCCTGATGCAGGACGTACAGTGAGACATCGTCGACTTTCATTCCCGACTTGTCGAGAACCAGTTCGATGGTGTCGGTGACGAGATTGACCGCCCACTTGAAGACGTGCCGACCGTCCATGTGCAGGTAGTGCAGCCCCTGTTCGATGTCGGCCACGTTGGGAGGTCGCCGCGAGCCACCACTCTTGCGATCCAGCAGGCTCCCGCCACTTCCGTCGGCTCCCAACTGGTAACAGAGGAGCCCCTGGTTCTGGTCTCCCTGCGTCAGAAGAACCGCGCCGGCCCCATCGCCAAACAAGGGAGCGGTCCGCTGATCCTGCGGGTTGGTCACCCGACTGTTGCAGTCGCCGCCAATCACGAGGGCGAGTTTGCTGTTCCCCGTGGCGACGTACTGGGCGGCGGAAATGAGGGCATACATGAAGCCGGCACAGGCGGCTTGAACATCGACCGCGGCGCAGTCGAGACCCAGCTTGTCCTGAACGAGGCACGCGGTTGAGGGGAAGGAGAAGTCGGGAGTGAACGTGCCGACCACCAGCAGATCGATATCCGCCGGGTTGACCTGGGCCGAGTGGATCGCCTTGCGGGCCGCCTCGACACACAGGTCGCTCGTCGCCTGGTCGGGACGGGCGTGCCGACGCGAGATAATGCCACTGCGTTGAGTGATCCAGTCGGCGTCGAACCCAAATCGAGTCGCCAGTTCTTCGTTGGTGACGACGACGTCGGGGACATACGAACCGCACGCGACGATTTGAACCCCAGGCAGCGAGCGGGTGCGCTGGCTCACGTGACGGCCCGGAGCGGTCGACTTCGTGGGAACAGAAGTCGCCGGGGTGTCGGCTGGCTTGGCCGGCACAGTGGCGGGGGGCACTGCGCCGGAAGGCGGATTCTCGTAGGACATGAAACTCGCATCCTCGGGAGTAGACCCGGACCGACGCGATGGAATGGGCGCGGTGTCAGCGCAGACTCTCTCCGCACCACCGATCCGTCGCGGTTGCTTGGTGCCGCCACCCCAGCATCCTGTGGCATGTGCGGGCGCACATTGTGGCCCCAAGTCGGGCGAAGTATATCTGTGGCTTGTGAAACACGCCAGCGAAACCCCGTCAGCAAAACGTCGCCGTTTAACCAAACTTCCCCGCCTCCCCCACATGCCCACCCACGTGATCAATCTTCGCGGACCGTGGAATCTTACCCAGATTCCCGAAGCGAACCTGGGACCGCCCACCGCTCCCTCAGTCACTTCCAAATCGCGTCTCGATCTGCCACATCGTGTCGAATTCAGCCAACTCCCCGGGGGATCGTCCCTCCTGATGCGGTACCAACGCCACTTCAACCGTCCAACCAACCTGGAGTCCGCCGAACGGGTCGTTGTCGTCGTCGAAGCGGCCGGCGGACTGCGGGCCGTCTTCATTGATCAACATCAACACGTTCCGTTGACCACGCCAGCCGGTACGGAAGCCGACATCACCCACGCGGTTTCCGGTCGCCACCTGTTGACTCTCGATTTCCAAGGCGACTGTGAACTCATCTCGGTTCGACTGGAGATTCGATCCCAGGAACCAACGTAAGTACCCGTCCACAAACATTTTCGTGATTTGCGAACCTCACACGGAGCCGTGAATCCAACAGCTTGATGCCGATGATTCAATTTCCGTCGGGTTGAGTTTCGTCTCAAGGAAGTTCAGCGATTGACAGCGTTACCTCCGCTGCGGCGCAGCCGCCGGTCGCATCCCGCTAGGGATGCAATACAGTAGCCGGGGGTCGCAGCGCAGCGGAGACCCCCGGATAGCCTGATGAATTGAGTGCATCCCGGAGGGATGCCAGAAGAGTGGTTGCCGAGTGAGACTCTTGCATGGATTCCAGCGTTTCGCGGTATGCGGAAGAGTCGCTCTCGCGCCGGCCTAACAGCGGGAAATTGAGAATCGTGGCCGAAATAGCCGAACACGATTCTGGCATCCCTCCGGGATGCAGTTCTCGGCAAGCCACGTCCCGGGGGTCTGCGCTGCGCTCCGACTCCCGGCTACTTTCTGGCATCCCATTCGGGATGCGACGGCGGCTGCGCCGCGATAAACCCTACAAACGAAGGTTTTGATCCTGGACAGGATCTAAGACGCGGGTGGCACGGAAAATTGACTGCCCGCTCCTTGTTCGAAGCTCGGGACGCCGAGAATCGGATATTCATTGAGTGGCCCGCAACTTCATCCAGATCCTCTAACGGTGGCCCCCCCGATGGAGGCCGCAGTCATCGCGGAGTTCGAAATGGTCTCTCCGCCGTGCGGAGTAGAATCTCTCCGCCTCACGTCGCGCGATCGAGCTGTTCCAGCACCCAGGGAATCAGCCGGGCGAGACGTTCTCCCCCCTGCGCGGCGACCGCCAGGATCTTCTTGATTTCCACCGGCTCCAGCGCATCGGGCAGGCAGATGTCAGTGACGATCGAGAACCCGACCACCCGCAAGCCGGCGTGTGCCGCCACGATCACTTCCGGCACCGTCGACATGCCAACCACATCGGCCCCGATTCCGCGCAACATGCGATACTCGGCCCGGGTCTCTAAACACGGGCCGGCGACCGCCACGAAGACCCCCTTGTGGGCGGGGATTCCCAATTCGAGCGCCCCGCGCTGCGCGAGCGCGATGAGTTTGGGATCATAGGGGTGCGCCATATCGGGGAACCGCGGTCCCAGCTTGTCGTCATTGCGGCCACGCAGCGGGTTGTCCCCCATCAGGTTGATCTGGTCTTCAATGATGACCACGTCGGCCAGATTGTACTGTTGGTTCATCCCGCCGGCGGCGTTCGTGATCAGGAGAACCTCGACCCCCAGCGCCTTCATCACGCGTACGGGGAAGGTCACCTCCTGCATTGAATAACCTTCGTAGAAGTGGAACCGCCCCTCCATGGCGACGACCGACAACCCCTTCAGTCGGCCGCACACGAGCTGCCCCGCGTGCGATTCGACGGTCGATTCGGGAAAGTGCGGAATCTCGCCGTAGGGGATGACGGTCGGCCCGTCGATTTGGCTCGCCAGCCCCCCCAAGCCCGTTCCCAGAATGATCCCGACACGGGGTGCGACATGGTAACGCGCGCGGATCGCCCGGCACGCTTCATCGATTTTGACGGACAAGCCCTTCACAAAGTCGCTCCAGTCACGGGTCGGTTGAGGTCAGACGACCGTCGCGCCCGCCGCCACCTTGAGACGCGACGCCAGCCGACGGAACCGCAGAAGCTGTCGCACCGACGACAGATCCGGGTCGATGAGCATATAGTCACCGTCAGAAAAACCCAACTCGACCGCCCGCTCGAGCGATTCGAGCGCGGCCAACTCGTGCCCCAACACCGCGTAACTGCACGCCAGATTGTAGAACACCGCCGGGCGGTAGGGATGCAGCTCCGCGAGCTTCATGTCGACCCGCAAGGCCCGCCGATGCAGTCCCTTCTCGGCGAACAGGTCACCCAGACAGCGCAACACCTGCGACTGATTGGGATCCCGATGGAGAATCCGTTCAAAAAACTCGATCTCAAAATCCGCTTGCGACCGGGCCTTCAATTCCTCCAGGGTGCAATCCATTCCGAAACCGTCACCGCAGTTTCCGCTCGCCGAATGTTCAATTTGCATCGGTCTGATTCCTGCATCGGTTTTCGCAACGTCAGTGTTCGCAGGACCGACAACGCGTCGGCTGCGTTTTCATTGACATCCATGTACGATTCGCTGCGAAACGCAGACGTTCCTTTCGCATTATACCGCCCGAGAGTTCGTGGGCAATCGGGTTTTCTCATACACTTTTCACTTGTTTGCCAGAAAACCAATTTTGGTTTTCTGGCGGTCTGGTGGTGCGGGAGTCCCTGGCGCAACTGGCTTTTCACCACGTAACCGCCATATACTCGAACCCTCCAATAATTCGGGCACTGGCGAACTCCAGTTCACCCGCAACCTGGTTGACACGGGAACGCCCCCTCAACCCACATGTCTCTCCCTCCTGAGCCGGTGTCATCCCGCTCCGCGAGCCTACTTGGATAAGGAATTCGATCGTGACCCGTGAACAAGTCGTTCTCGCCTACAGTGGCGGGTTGGATACGTCCGTCATTCTTGGCTGGCTGATGGACGAAGGTTACGACGTTCACGCGGTTTACGTCGACCTCGGTCAACCTTGCGAAGACCGCCAGGCGATTCTCGACAAGGCTCGCAAGATTGGCGCGAAGTCGTCGCAGATCGTCGACGCCCGCGACGAACTCTGTCGCGATTTCGCCTTCCCTGTCATGCAGTGGCAGGCGAAATACGAAGGGACCTATCTGCTCGGCACCTCGATCGCCCGTCCCCTGATTTCCAAAAAATGCCTCCAGGCCGCCCGCGAAGTCGGGGCCACGGTGTACGCCCACGGTGCCACCGGCAAGGGGAACGACCAGTGCCGGTTCCAACTCGCCGCCGAGGCTCTCGACCCCGGCGTGCGGATCATCGCCCCCTGGCGGATGGAACGCTTCCGCAAACTCTTCCCCGGCCGAACCGCGATGATCGATTACTGCGATCAACGCCAGATCCCGGTGAAAGCCTCGGTCAGCAAACCGTACAGTTCCGACGAGAACTGTCTCCATATCAGCTACGAAGCGGGCAAACTCGAAGATCCGCTGGTCAACGGCGTCGACGTCGTCGAGTTCGGGATGACCGTCTCCCCGCAACAGGCTCCCGATCGGGTCGAGAACGTGACGATCGGTTTCGAAGCGGGGATTCCCGTGCGGCTGAACGGCCAACGGAAATCCGCTCTCGAAATGGTGACGGAGCTGAACACGATCGCCGGCCGGAACGGCGTCGGTCAGATCGACATGATCGAAAACCGCTTCGTCGGAATGAAGAGCCGCGGCGTGTATGAAGCCCCGGGAATGACGACGCTGTACTTCGCCCACCGCATTCTGGAACAACTCACGCTCGATCGCGATCTGGTCCACCTCCGCGATCGGATCGCGCCCGAAGTGGCCGAGATGGTCTATTACGGGTTCTGGTATTGCGCGAAAATGGACGCCCTGCTGGCGTTCATTCGCGAATCGCAAAAACCGGTCAATGGCGAAGTGACGCTCGGCCTCTATAAAGGAAATCTCATCGTCGTCAGCCGCAGCAGCCCGAACAGCCTGTACGATGAAGCGATCGCCACGATGGAAGGGGGCGGATCGTATAACCAGACCGACGCCGAGGGTTTCCTACGGATCATGGGCCTCCCCGGACGGGTTCAGGGACGCGTCACGCCCCGCCCGTATTAACAACATCGCCGATCTGAGGAATGACCGTGCCTGGCCGAACGCTCGCGATTGGTGATATTCACGGCTGCGATTTCGCGCTGGAGACGGTACTGTCGACGGTTGCCCCGACCAGTGAAGACACGCTGGTCGTGTTGGGTGATGTCATCGACCGCGGCGGCGGGTCGAAGCAGGTTCTCGACCAACTGCTGGCACTGTCCAAGACGACGCGAGTCATCTTTATCCGGGGAAACCACGAAGAGATGATGCTCGAGGCGCAGTACGACCGGCAGTGGCGTGAGGGCTGGTTACGGTACGGCGGGTCGAACACGCTCTTCTCGTACGGCGGTCGATTGGACGATGTGCCCGACGCTCACTGGGAGTTCCTGCGGTCATCGATCAACTACCACCAGACCGCCACGACCCTGTTCCTGCACGCGAATTTTGAGCCGAATGTTGAGCTGGACCAGCAGACGGCTCAATGGCTGCGGTGGAATCACCTCTCGGGACTGGAGACCCCGCTTCCGACCGGACAACGGGTGATCTGTGGACATACGCCGCAAAAATCGGGTGTGCCCCTGGTCCTTCCCGGCTGGGTGGGAATTGATACCTACGCTTGTGGAAGCAACGGCTGGCTGACCATTCTGGATGTGGAAGCCGACCGGGTCTATCAGGCGAATGAACGCAAACAGACACGAGATTACCGGCTGAACGATTCTCCCGCCGCTCCGCCGAAAACCTGACCCCAATTCGCCCCGAAGATCAAAAAATGAGGAACATCTGTGTTTGAACGGATCGCGGTCGTCAATCGCTTCGCACTCGATTATTTGCGTCAGGTCCTCGCCGATCTCGACGACGCCGACCTCGCGGCGATTCAGTTCGCGGGTCAAAATCCCCCCGCGTGGAACTTGGGGCATCTGGCGGTTGTCGCCGACTATGGCCTGAGTCTGGTGGGAGGGTCGGCACGCAGTCCTCGCGTCTGGCGCGCGCAGTTCGGTCCAGGTTCGAAACCCTCGGACCGTCGGGAAGATTATCCGTCGAAGGCCGAATTGCAATCGGCCGTGGAGTCCGGATACGACGCGCTGGTTCAAGCCGTCCAGAATGCAGACGCCGACACGCTGGCCAAGCCGCACACGTTCCCCCCCTTGTTGCAGTTGTTACCAACACGAGGGGACATGCTGGCGCACCTGCTCACGACTCACTTCGCCGGCCATCTCGCGCAGATTTCGCAGTGGCGCCGCCAAAAGGGACTCCCCGCGCTGTTCTGACAGTCCATTGAACAACAGAGACCTTCGATGCACATTCAATTTGCCCCAGGGTTGCGAACGCTCTGCCTGGTGATTCCGTTTGTGATTTCCACGTTGACGGCGGCCGGTCCGCTGTTTGGCGCGGAACCCAAAATTCGAGTCGTCGTCTGGGATGAGCAGCAGCCCCAACAGAAACAGGCGTACGAGAACTTCCTGGGGAATGCGATCGCCGCCCATCTCGAAAAGCAGCCCGGGCTACGAGTTGTCTCGACCAACCTGCAACAGCCCGAACACGGTCTGTCGACCGACCTGCTCGACAACACCGATGTGCTGATCTGGTGGGGCCATGTGCGACAGCAGGAGATTCCGCTCGAAAAGGCCAAGGGAATTGTTGAGCGGATCAAGGCGGGGCGGTTGTCACTGATCGCGCTGCACTCGGCCCATTGGTCGCGTCCCTTCGTTGAGGCGATGAACGAACGCACGCGGGCCGATGCACGCAAGCGCTTCCCCGACCCCAAGGACGGTCCTCCCGTGAAATTTGAATTCGTTCCGTACACTGGGGGATTCGTGCCGACGAAAGATTCGCTGGTGACTCCCGCGTACTACGCGATGCGGGGCTTTAATGGACAACTGACGGTTCGAGTCGATCTGCCGAACTGTGTGTTTCCCTCGTATCGCGGCGATGGCAAACCGAGTACGACCCGGGTGCTGCTCGCCGATCATCCGATCGCGAAGGGACTGCCGAAGACGTTTCAGATCCCACAGACCGAAATGTACGACGAGCCGTTCCATGTTCCGGAGCCGGACGAAGTCGTGATGGAAGAGACCTGGGAGGCGGGAGAGCGGTTTCGCAGTGGCTGCGTCTGGAAGCTGGGCGAGGGGCGAGTATTTTACTACCGCCCCGGGCACGAAACGTATCCGGTCTATCGCCAGGAATTGCCGCTCCAGGTGTTGACGAACGCGGTGGAATGGCTGGGAACCGTGTCGCGATAAACACACTCCCCACGACTACGGACGTCGCGGTGGACAACAGCGGTAGCGGATTCGGGCGGAAAACGGGGTCAGAGGAAAACGGGGTCAGGTCTCTTTCCTCGGGCTTCAGCTTCAGCCCCGCCTGAACCACGCTGTAATTCGGGTCGCGGCGGTCGAACAGCCGCAACAGAATGTTGGTATCCAGCAGCACGAGCATCAGTCGTGCTCGCCATAGATGTCGGATCGCGAGAAATCCGCCGGCAAGGTGGGACCGTCGAAAGCCAGTTCGCTCAGAAGCATTTCGAGCTGCTCTGGAACGTAAGTCGTGACGGGGGCTCCCCGTTCGCTGTCGGGAACAAATGCTCCAGATATTCGGCAGTCGTCATACCGCTGGCCGCTGCCAACGATCTCAGCCGTTCCGCCGTTCGATCGTCGAGTTCAACTGTCATCATGGGCACGCTCCTGCCTGAAGTTTAACAGGTCTTTCCGTTCCGAAAATAGCCGAGACCATCCGGCTTCGGAAGAGCGCCGCCAGACAACGACAGTGGAAGCTGGCGAATTGAGGGTTGCCGGGCGGGTCACTAGAATGAGGTTGGATGTGACTTTTCCCGTGGGTCCTCGCAGGCGGTTGGAATTCGAGCACGGCAGATGATGCCCACTGGACTGACCCCTTACTGGATCACGACACGGAATCCCCATGGGCCGATCGGATTTGGGGTGACCGCGCATTCGCGCGACGACGCACTGGCGATCATTCGAGCATTCGATTACGAGGACTACCTGCCGAGCGATTCGGATTCTCTCTCGATCGCCGAAGGAGTGACTCCGCGGGACTTGCCGAGCCAGTTCGTCGTCGATCGTATGGGGCCAATCTCCGTCCGAGGAATCTGGTATCCATTTCGCGAGGTGGGATTGCCGGCTTGGGTTGTAGAACGCCTCAACGGGATGCGTGATTCACGTCTTCCCTGAGAATTGACACGCTCGTTCTGTTCCCAGCGATCGACAAGGAACCAGCCACCGACACGCCGATTTGGTGGTGCGAGGTCTCAGTCACAATCAGTCACTCGCATCTGGCTTCCGATCATTTCATCATAGATTCTGCCGCAGCCTGTTGCTCCGCCTACTCGTCGATCGAACTGCGGACGCGTCGCATTTTCAGCCAGTCATAGAGCATCAGGTGTCCCCTGTCATGACTCCGGTCGGCCTTTGACAGGTCGATTCGATGATGTTCGGCAATCTCCGAAATCCAGTCGGGATGAAGGGCGCCGGGGTCAATACCGTCGGGCGCCAATGCGCCGGCGAGATTGCTCAGGTTGACTCGCAGCCTGCGCCAGACCACCGGATCATTCCCGCAATCGCGGTCGCTCCACATCAGTCCGTACGCCTCGATTCGCGATCGTTGCCGCATTACCAAGCGATCCATGAAACACCGCCGGCGAACCATTCAGCGGCGGCAGTTCTCCATATCTCAGCCAGTCATCCTGCCAGTCGACGATCTCTTCGCCGTGCCGCTGAATGGCGATTCGAAGCTGTTCGTGCGAGTCGGGAAAGACCCCCGATTCAAGAACCCAGGTCATCGACGACACCGTCTTCAGTCTCCCGGAAACAGACAAGCAATCGGTATCGAGCATCGCGACGCGCGTCCGCGATCGATGGTACCGCCATTGAGAAGGATACCCCGGGCCCGACGGGCGAGTAAATCCCAGGCGACACGCGTCAACTCTGCGCCGAAATCCCGAATTCGCCCGACAGTCGTTTCGAGCGTGCCGACTCGCCGGCGCTACTCTTTCCGCGTACAATCCAATCCCGCGACAATCGACACGCTCGCTCGGTTCACAGCGCGGTGAGAGTCCCAGAAAAGACCTGACCCGTTCTGTCTTCCGAATGACGAACAACAGCAAGCGACAACGGATGGACGGCGAGACAGCGTTGGCATTCGCCGGCCATTGTTTTCTGCGGCTTCACCCACGCGAGACTCTTCCAGAGTGGCTGTCACGCTGCACGACAATGGGGTACACCTACGACCAATCCGGGGATTGCATCGTACGCTTTGCCGTTACGCCGACCGCCACCAACAATGCAGTCGCCTATTTCACGGTTTCCGTTGATTCCCGAACTGCGATCACCAAGGTATTGTCAGATACCGGATGGTCGCAATTTTCGGGGGAAGACCTTCATGGGTATCACCAACCCTGAAGGCGTTGATGCAATCGAATTCGATGGGTGGGGCTTGACCCAGAGGCGGCGTCCGGATTCGATTGGAGCGGCGAAGAGGCAAGCCCTGGGGGAGTCAAATGAGCATTGCGACTGACTTGGGGCACTGATTGTTGCTCGTGAGGAAACTGAAGCAGTGCTGGCCACAGGGGGCACGACTCCAGCAGCGCAACGCGGCGCCAAGTTGATCACCCTGGCGCACGCTCGACTCCAGCGGGCTTCGCCTCTTCGCCGCGCCGCTGAATCACGACTCGAAGGTTTTCGTAGGCGCCTGCGAAGACCCCGGGCGCGACGGGCGAGTAAAACCCAGGTGGAACTTGACGCCGAAGTGTGTCTGACGTTTCAGGCTGCCGTACACGCGGCGTGCCACATGACGACAGGCGAAGCGGAAGGTCGTTCATAGCTGTCTCCGCCGAGACCAACTCAGGCCTTGTTGTGGACGATCATCGGCTTTTCCATCAGAAGCACGCAATGGCCATCCGGATCGGTGACGGTTGCCGATCGGCCCCATTCAGCCGAATGTGGTTCTCGTTTCAGGGGGCGGACGGTGCCACCCACCAACTCGAATCCGATTTTCATCGCAACTTCCGGTCGAAATGCCACAAGTCGTTTCGCGACAGATGGTTGCAGACCAGAGCAGCATGAGGGGGCCCGGCCGGCGAATCTTCACTGCCCCGCGGCACGCTGGTTCGTGGCGCAAACAGCTTTTGCGGTGCAACTTGGGCCCGATTCAGCCGGAGCGAGGCAGCGCGGCTGGTGGGTGTTACCGGGGTTTCATCCCGCGGACAGCGACTCGAGCGGTCGGCGGCATCATCGCAGGGGAGTCGACGCGAGTCTCCAAGGCAAGAACGCGCTATGTCTCCCTTTTTGCCCCGATAGATGGCTGACGAACCGCAAAGTCATTGCGCCGTCGGCTGCAACAAGATCAGTTGAGGAAACCATACTCGCAGATAACCACGGTCGACGGCGGCCAGTCGATCCGCCTGGGACATCGCATGAGCGGCGATCAGGAAATCAGGCACCAGGTGCTGTCTCGGACCACCTGCGGCTCGATAGCGGCGAAACGTTTCGCCGGCCTGAAATGCGGCACCTGGCGAAAAATCGTCATAGCCAATCTGCAGCCGACTCAGGAATCCGATCAGGGAGCCGGGATCGGTGGTCGATGGGGCTAGCTCGGCGAAAACGACTGGGCAGATGACCAACGGTCCGTCGGCCGCCGCCAGTTGCAGCGTGGATTCCCAATCTTGCCATCCCGCCTCCTGCTTGATCAGCGACCACAGGACTGAGGAGTCAACGGCGGTGATCACGGCGATGAACCAGGAACGGCTTCAGGAGAATCCGCCGGACCGCCGCGCAGGTCGTCAATCAATTCGGCGACCGAGACATCGGCCCAAGGGTGACCAGCCAGTGCATTGCGCGAGGACGCCCGCCAAGCCGCCATCGCCTGATTCCATTCGGCCTGATTGACGACCCGACGTCCCACCAGAATGGTTGCAGTTTCATCGAACTCGATCTGATCACCCGGCTTCAAGCCGAGTTTCTCACGAATTCCGATGGGAATTGTGATTTGCCCCTTGCTGGTCAGCGTTGCTTTCATTTCCGCATAGTAAGGAGCCAGAGTAAGGAAGTCAATCCGTGTTCTGGAGTTGGCGGCGACCGGAAATCTGCCAGACGACTTCGTCTGGCCGGTTACATTTTCAAACCGGAAAAAGAATGGCCCTGACCCGCCCCAAGGAACCGTTTCTCGGATCTCCCACCCGCAGGACGACCACACGTCAAGCGTACGATTTGGAACAAACGAGAACGAAGGAAACGAAGAATTTCGGAGGAAATCGGGGCTATTCCCTGCCGACATGCTGAATTCCGGTCGTTTCGCACCCTTCGTTTCCTTCGCACCCTTCGCACCCTTCGTTTCCTTCGTTTCCTTCGTTTCCTTCGTTTCCTTCGTTTCCTTCGTTGGCTTCTGTTCAACTTCGGCTGCTCTTCGGGAACAAACACGCATTTTTTCTCCCCTCCGGAGTCATAGCCTCGGCATGTGGGTGGCCCCGACCTTCGAGAACAACGAGGCGGCATTGGACAAACTCCGCAAGTCCAAGGCGCCTCTAAAGAACGAATGCAATCCGCTGCCGATTGGCCCACCATAGCGACTCGGCGAGGTTCGGCATGGAATGAGCCGACCGTTCGCAGGCGATTGACAGAACCGAAACGACGCAGCGAGAATGCGCCCCATCCGGGATCGATGTTGCTGCTTGAGGAAACCAATGCCACGCTGGAATCGAACGCTCGATGGGAACATGGGCCGGATCACTTTCCCTTCGGTCGCGGGCGCAATCCGCCTTCTGACATGGGTCGTTCTCATTCTGGCCATTCGGGTCGGGCCTTGCTTCGCTGCAGAGCCGCTTCGGGATTCCTACGGCGACGCTCTTCCCGACCGGGCGGTCGCGCGACTCGGCACGATGCGTTTTCGCCACAGCGGTGCCGTTTACCAGATCTTTTTCTTTCCAGACGGCCAGAAGCTGCTCACCTCCGACACGGGGGGAGCGGTTCATGTCTGGCAGGTCTCTTCCGCAGAGCGCCTGGAAAAGTGGAATTTCGCCGGCAGTATGGCGTTGGCTCTTACGCCCGACGGCAAGACACTGGTGGTCGCCGGTCAGGACGGCGAGTTGCTGCTGGTCGAGACTTCCACCGGCAAGATTCGCGATCGGCTGCAGGGTCATGCCACGAAAGTGGACACTCTGGCAATCTCGCGCGACTCAAAATGGCTTGCGTCGGCGACATGGGACTGGGGGAAAATCGAACTCGACGGGCCACGCGAAAAAAAGTTGTGCCTGTGGAATCTTCTCTCCGGTGAACGTGTCAGAATCCTGGAGTTGCCCGATCGATTCACGGGCGCACTGGCGTTTGATGCCGACGCGAGTCGGCTGTTCTCGGCCGGTGGCAAGTCGTTGTTTGGACCCGGAACGATTCGCGCCTGGAACGTCGGTCAGGAGGAAGAACCCCGCGAGATCGCGCCCGTGCCGACGGCCGCGACGCTGCTTGACGTCTCGCCCGACAACTTCTTGATTGCGCCGCGTGACAATGAGACGCTCGCAGTCCTGGACCCCGTGACCGGCGAGGAACGGACATCCATCCGGGTCGGCCGCGCAACTTCGTTTGCGTTGTCGCACGATGGATCGACCATCGCCACCGAGCCGACACATCCCGACGGCAAATTTGGAAGTCCGGGGGTCGTTCTGTGGGATGCTCAAACAGGGCGACAGATCCGCACATTCGAACGGCCGCACTTTCCGGCTGGTCGACTCGCCTGGTCACCCGACGACAGGTTCCTGGCCTTCGGCGATGCGCACTCGGTGCGCGTCATCGAAGTCGCGACGGGGAAAGAGCAGTTTCCGAACGACGAGCCCCGCTCGGCCATCAAGAGTCTCGCTGTCGCTCCCGGCAAGAAACGCCTGATCGCCGCCGCGTATTTGTCGGATCGCGGGATTCGCGTCTGGGAGCAGACGGGACGGGCCGGCTTCATCAAGCGTCCTCTCGGTCAACCCGATGAAAAGGTGACCGGCCTGGCGTTCTCAGACCCGTCGTTGCTGGTGGCGTCAACCACGACAGGCGCCGTGAATGTGTTCGACGTGGGTACGATGAGGGTCAACAGGCAGGTCTTTGTGGGGAGCAAGGCGATTTCGTTCCTTACCTTGAACCGCGACGGCCGACGGGCGGCCTTCGTGCATGACGATGCGATTCACATTGTCGATCTTGAGGCTGCAAGCGACTCTGTGGTGATCAAGGGCGAGGGGAATGGCTTAAGCCAACTGGCGTTTTCACAAGACGGTCTCTCGCTTCGATATCGGCGAAGCGGAAGTTTCGATTTGGCACAAGTCGTCGAATTCAGCACGCGCACCGGCGAAACGGCGAATCTGTTGCCCAAGCCCCGTCGATTCAGCGGCTTCACGTTCTCGCCTGACGACAAATGGCTGGTCACCAGTCAGGCGTTGTCTAGTTTCAGCCGGCCCGAAGACGAAGTGAACATGTTGCAGCGTGAAACTGGCGTCGTCACGCTCCTCATGAAGACGCCCCACGAAAAGTGCCGGTGCACGGTGTTTTCTCCGGATTCAACGCTCCTGGCCGCTGGCATTTCCGTTCGCGGCGGGAAATACGACTTAAGCAGCATCGGCGGCGCTGTGTCCCTGTGGCGGGTTCCCGGCGAGCAGCTCGCCAGGATACCGATGGATTCGGGAGTGACAACCGCGGCCTTCACACCCGACGGCCAGTGGCTCGTCACCGGACACGACGATTCAACAATACTCGTGTGGGATGTCGCCGAGCTGCTCGCCGACAGGAAGAAGTGACGCGTGAGGAACGAGGCCGGCCCCTATTTGACTGCCACCGAACGGGACTCCACCGAAATGACAATTTCGCGCTACAGGGATTACGAGTACTTGAAGCGCCGTCACGGTGCTCTTGAACGACTGAAGCGCATACCGCGATCGCAGAATCCTTCTTCGCGTGACAACCGCGTTCGGCGAATGGACTATCGGTTCGTGGCAACTTTGTCCCTCCAGCTGTGGAAGGTCTCTCATTCACCATTCGAGGAGTGTTCTAATTGTGGATGACGACACAGTGAGACGACTTGGAGCCAAGCTGTTTGGGAAGAAGACTTCGGATGTCGATGCGGCATTGACGGCAGTCGAACCTCTGTTTCCGTTGTCGCCTCGTTTCAGGGAAATTTTGGTTGAGTTCGGTGGTGCAGTCGTTTTCGATAACGGAGCGAAATACAAGCCTGATGAAGCAACGCCCTTTACCAAGGTTGACGGGTACAATAGCCTAGAGATGCTGTATGGACTTGGGAGCGAGAAGAACAGCATCACAAAGGCGTTACTTCGACACAAACGGGAGTTGCCACTGCACTTTGTGCCAATCGGTGAAGCACCGGGGGGTAATCTACTCTGCGTCAATGCTGCTGGGGGCGTGTTCCTTTGGGATCACGAAAGCGAGAGAGGCGACGGGGTATGGCAGGTCGCAGCATCACTGGATCATTTTTTAGAAGGACTTGAGCCGGACGAATCGGACTTTGGAAACACCAAAGGCATTGTGGAGGCGGAGTCGTTTCTTGATTTCTGATCGTCAACGCCCATTGAACCCTGATCGCGCGAATTGCGACGCGTTCTTGCGCCACATCGACGAGACGTGCGAGATCAGCCGGTTGCGGATGCTGGCGATAATCCTGCTGCCGAATCATTGGCACTTTGTGGTGCGGCCGACCGCCGATGATCAAGTCAGCGAGTTCTTTCGTCGGCTGTCAGTGATGCACACGATGCGGTACGTCGAACGGAATCCCGTGCGTGTGAACGTAACTGCTCAATAACCCCGCGGTCGGCGCGCGGTCCGGCGGCGCTCGTCGCAGGCGTCGATTGAGTGCGCGAGTTTACGGAGGTGGAGAAGTTGCCTCAGGCCGCTGCCATTATCCGGTCTCGGGTGCGGGGGTCGCAGTCGCT
>CAMATH010000149.1 GCA_945860955.1 Planctomicrobium piriforme | reverse complement strand
CTGGTCCCCTTTCCCAGGATTTTGGCTCCCGCCTGAACCACTTTGCCAAACACCGTGGCCGAGGGATCGTCGGCGACCGCTTCTTCGTGAGCGCGAACGACCTCGCTTTGCGCCGCCAGCGGCCGCGTGAACGCGAAGGAGCAGAGCGCAAAAGTCAGACCGTAGGCGATCGTTCGCCGCGTGAGGCGACTGATTTTCGACAACATGCCCACCCTTCCCTGGAATCGGCGTGAGTCAGTGCGCCGGTGAACACAAGTTAAGGGGAAACAACCCTTGGCCGGCGCGTACCCAATTCATCGGCCTGTGATGATCGTGCGGAACAGTCGAAGTCTGTCGAGTTTGCGGATAGATAGGACGCAAACCTGGGGTCAAATGGGAGAAATGGGAAGTTCGTGATACCGGCTGAAAAACAAAAAACCCCCGGAAGGGAATTCCGAGGGTTTTTGTTGAAGTGGTAGGGACGCCAATGTAACTGAACGCTACGGCGTACTGGGTACCAGCGGCCCGGTCACCCGATTCGGATTGCCCGTACCGAGTTTGCCAGGAGGTACAACTGGACTTGATCCATCGATTCGAAGTGTGGGTTCACCCAACGACCGTCGGAAATACGCCAGTACGTTTTCAATCCGGTTTGAGAACGAGATTTTTTTGGTCGCTGACACCTGCTGACCGGCGAAGTGCAGTCCCACCGGGTTGCGGTTCATGTCAACAACCAAGGAACCCGAGTCACCACCTTGCGAAAATGGCGTCTCCTCGGGAAACCCGGTAATGGTGATATTGTCCGCCATCAGCGCATCTCCCCCGGAGTATCCGATTACAAATGTGACATCCACTTCGGTCACGATGCCAAACGTCTGGCCGGTCGTTCGGCCGTATTTCTGAACACGCAGGCCCAGAAACGCCGGATTGACCGTAGAAGTCGGATGGCCGTAACCGTCAGGCAACGTCGTGGAACCAATGAAATTCGCCGACGCGTCGATTACCGCAGCGTCCATCAGATTGGGCGTCCCATCGAACAGCAGTTCGTAAAAGTCACTCAAACTGCCGATGACGTTTTCCGCGAATTCGACCTCACAGTTGTTCTCCGGATCTTCACCCTGGCTGGGCTGGACGATATTG
The DNA here is from genome assembly GCA_945860955.1 of Planctomicrobium piriforme. Classification (GTDB taxonomy): domain Bacteria; phylum Planctomycetota; class Planctomycetia; order Planctomycetales; family Planctomycetaceae; genus UBA10511. The sequence continues at coordinate 18,730 of CAMATH010000149.1, read as the reverse complement.
GTGCCGATCGGAGCCTCATTCTCGTTTGCGAAAACGTGGTTGTTACTGAGCCCATAGAACCGCGTCCGCCCTTTCAGACGCGTGCCATAAGTGCCGGACGCGCACACATCGGGATCCGAAACGATCGAAGAGGTACCGATCGGTACTGGCCGTGGGAGTCGCTGCTGCCGGGTTGGCTTGCCCAGCGCCTGCTCCGTAACAATCGGCGGACCAGGATGAGACACGATCTGGACGCCATCGACTTGTTTTGGCAACACGGGCTTCCGGAAACCATCCACGTAAACACGCAGCACGACCGACCCGTCCTCGAGCAATGCGGTCGCAGTGCCGAAAACCCCGTCCTTCGCCATCAAGTCCTTTCGGATCCGCTGATTCACAGCGCGAACCTTATCAACGGTCTTTTTGTCCGGAACTGGATAGTCACCCGGATCATCGATTGCGACAGGAACCGCCACTTTGGGAGCGACCGGCCTCGCTGACCTCGCCCCCTTCCCCTTAACGCCCGCCGCCGGCTTTTTCCCGGCCACAACAGTCTTTTTCGGGGCGACCGACTTTTTCGCCTTCGCCGGATCATTGACCGGCTGCTCACCCGAAAAAACCGGATCAAAAACCGGTTCCAACGGTCGCTCGGACTTCTTTGGCTCGGGTTCATCCGCCCGTACCGTCCCGGTCGCGAGCAACGCCGTTCCCAACATGACAGCCAGCAGCCGCGCCAGCCAACGCTTCGGACTCAGGTTCAACGACATAGGACGCTCCGAACGAAAACAGACCTTCCCTGACACGGACCACCATCCTTGTCCTCCAAGTTTACCTGTTTTGTCGGCGCAGGCAACTAAAAAAATCCCCGAATTTTCTCATGCCGCCAATGGTTCCCGAACTTTCCCCTCCGCAGCATCGGTCGTGCGCCTCAATCCCTTCACCCGACACTCGCCGCACCGACCCGTCAATCCATCGAATCCCCCCATTGACGGTTCGAGCGTCGCGACGTTATAGCAAGGTGCGGAGAAGACCGTCGGCCACCGCCGCAGTCTCCCCTTCCCCGACCCCGTCTTTGAAACCGCATGACACAACGCATTTTCAACTTTTCCGCCGGCCCCGCCTGCCTGCCCGAATCGGTACTCGTCGAAGCCCGCGACAATCTGCTCAGTCTCGGCAACACAGGAATTGGCATTCTCGAACACTCGCACCGTGGCAAAGCGTACCTGGCGGTCCATGAACGCGCGATCGCCCTGTGTCGCGAACTCGCCGGCATCCCCGCGGACTACGACGTGCTGTTCCTCCAAGGGGGCGCCTCTCTGCAGTTCTCGATGCTTCCTATGAATCTGCTTGCCGCTGGACGGACCGCAGATTATCTGGTGACCGGCGTCTGGTCACAAAAGGCGGTGGTTGAGGCACGCCGGGTGGGACTGGTTCACGAGGCGTGCAGCAGCGCAGACCGGAATTTCAGCTACATTCCCACCGAATGCCGCTACAGTTCCGCCCCCCAGTACGTGCATTTCACCTCCAACAATACGATCTTCGGCACGCAGTTCGCGCACGATCCGGTCCCGCCGGCCGATGTGCCACTGGTCTGCGACGCCAGCAGCGATATTTTCAGTCGACCACTCGATATAGCGAAATACGGCGTGATTTACGCCGGTGCCCAGAAGAACCTGGGACCGTCGGGGGTCACGCTGGTCATCATACGCAAGGATCTGGTCGCCGCCGGGCCGAAGGATCTCGCGACGATGCTGCAATACCGCACGCACGCTTCCGAGAACTCACTGTACAACACCCCGCCGACCTTCGGGATTTACGTCCTGGGGCTGATGTTGCAGTGGATCAAGTCACAGGGGGGATTGGCCGAAGTCGCCCGACACAACGCGGCCCGGGCCGGGAAACTGTACCATTACCTCGACCACAGCCGACTGTTTCGCGCGACCGCGGAGCCGGGAAGTCGCAGTGTGATGAACGTCAACTTTGTCACCGGCAAGCCCGAACTCGACGAGCAGTTCATCGCCCAGGCCACCCGCACCGGCCTCGACGGTCTCAAAGGGCATCGCAGCGTCGGAGGCATGCGGGCCAGCCTGTACAATGCGTTTCCCACGGAAGGGGTCGACGCCTTGATCGGGTTGATGCGGGAGTTTGAAGCCGCGCATTCCTAAACTCTTTCCCACGTGTTGAAACTTCTCGAGATCCACCGACCGAATGCCCCCCGAACCCGAGCCAGATCGTCGAACCGCCCAGATCGGCGTGGTGCATGCCACCGGGATCGAGCTGGGACCGTTTTTTAATCGTTGTGACCGTTTGCGGAAGTACATGGCGGCTGACCGCATGGTCTTCCGCGGCGGATTCTGGCGTAACAATCGGGTCGCGTTCGTACAGGTCGGCATGGGGCCGGTCCGTGCGACACGCGGTTGCCAGGCGCTGCTGGATGGCCATGGCCCCCAATGGGTGATCTCTGCCGGCTTTTCCGGCGCGCTCACCTCCAACCTCAAGCCGGGAGATATTGTCGTCGCCGGTTCGACGTCAGACGCGACCGGACATGAACTGAAGATCGATCTCAAGTTTCCTGACGATCCCGCGAAAGGGCTCTACGTCGGAAAGTTGATCACCCTCGACCACGTTGCCAAAACCGGGGCCGAAAAAGAACGACTTGGTCGCGAAACCGGTGCCCTGGCGGTCGACATGGAAAGCCACGCGGTGGCCGCTGTCTGCAAAGAACGCAAAGTCCGGTTTATGGCCGTCCGCGTGATCAGCGATTCCATGGATCACGATCTGCCGGATGAAGCACTCACCATCCTGAGCGACAACGGTGTCGTTCAGATCGGAGCGGCTCTGTCAGCACTCTGGAAGCGGCCGGGAAGCGCGTCGGATCTCTGGCGGTTGAGAACCGAGGCCAATCAGTCGGCGGAACGGCTCGCGGGGTTTCTAGAAGGGGTTGTGAGCCAGTTGTGCGAAGCGGAGGTTCGGTGACCAATGCGTCCTTGGATTCTCGCGGAAACGAATTACGGGTACGTCAAAGATCACCCCTATGAAGTCGCGGTCCTGCCATTGGGCGCGACCGAACCACACAACCTGCATCTCCCCTACGGGACCGACAGTTTCGAAGCGTACGAAATCGGTTCGCGCGCCTGCGAGGCGGCACACCACCGCGGTGCGCGGGTGGTCCTGTTGCCGACGATTCCGTTTGGAACCGAGACCAATCTGTCGGCGTTTCCGCTGGCGATGAATCTGAACCCCAGCACCCTGCTGGCGGTTCTGCGCGATCTGATTCGGTCGCTGGAACTGAGCGGCGTACGCAAACTGCTATTACTCAACAGCCATGGGGGCAATGACTTCAAGCCGGCGGTTCGCGAGCTGATGGCGACGACCTCGGTGCAGTTGTTCCTCTGCGACTGGTTTCGAGGGCTGTCGGCGGACGTACAAAAGGAGATTTTCCAAGAGCCGGGGGATCATGCCGGCGCTGTCGAAACGGCGCTCGGACTCGCCTTCTTTGAACATCTGGTCGTCCGCGATCCGCAGAATGGCCAGTTGGCGGGGGATGACGGAGCGGTTCGTTCCAGTCGCTTTGAAGCAATCAACCGCGGGTGGGTCTCCATCAGCCGGCCCTGGCACTTGTTGACGAAAAACACCGGCTCCGGCAATCCGCATGAGGCAACCGCCGACCAGGGAGTGCGGCTCATGGAAGTGCTGGTGAAGCGTCTGGGAGATTTCCTGGTGGAGCTGGACCAATCGCCGGTGGATGGCTCGTTTCCGTTTGTCGGCTGAAAGATCGACTATTCGCGTTCCCAGGGGCCGGGTAAGATGAATTGTCCCTTGATCGCAACACGGTTCCGCGATGGTCAGATCTCCAACAAGTTTTCGCGTGCGGATTCTGGCGGCCTGCCTGGTGGTTTGGGCCGCCGGTGGTGTCGTTTGTGCGCAATCACAGGCCGTCCCGACAGAGACATCGGCAAACCGCGGAACCGACGAACGGCCTCCCCCCCCTGCCCTTCCGGACGAAATTGCCGACGCGGTCACCCCACCGACGGCGGCGGAGATTCAGGACTGGATCGCGGGACTCGACGACGTGAGTTTTGACGTACGCGAGCGGTCGCAGGCGAATCTGTCGCGGGCCGGCGCAACGGCGGTGCGTGCCTTGGAATTGGCCGCCGATGGAGGAAGTCTCGAGCTGACATCACGGGCGATTCGGGCCTTAGGTATGATCGGGCAGACGGCGGATATCGCCGCCTTCGAGCAGGTGCAGGACTCTTTGGAAAAACTGAAGGGTTCAAAAAACCGCGCCGTCGGCCGCCGAGCCGACCAAGCCCTCGGCCGGCTGGGAGAGGCCCGGACCCGTCATGCGATCGCGAAATTCGAAGCTCTCGGGGGCAGAATGAAGCGCTCTCGTCCTTCGCCGCTCGCACAGGGAAACATTCCCGAGTTGCAGCGACCGCAGGCGGTCTTGAACCGCAATTGGAAGGGGACCGACGACGACCTGGTACTGCTCACACGAATCGCTGGCGTCGACACCCTTTATGTCACAAAAAGCGCACCGGTCTCCGCCGAGGCGTTGGAAAAGCTCCGCAAGGCGATGCCCCCTTCTCCGCAGTTCAACATCCAGCCCCGCGGCGACGCGATGGTCGGGATCACCGCACTCAGCCAGGAAGACGGCTGTATCGTGAATACGATCGAAAAGGGTTCTCCCGCCGAGAAAGCGGGGCTGCAACCGGGGGACGTCATTCTGAAATACAACGGGACAAAATTGGAGACGTTCGACAAGCTCGTCGAGATCACGCGGGAACTGCAACCGGGCACCCGTGTGTCCCTCGACGTGGTGCGGAACGAGATTCTCTCGACAGTCGAAGTGGAACTGGCTGACTTCGAATAGTCTTTCCGGTGGAATTCACCAATCGTGCGACCGGTCCGTTCGCGGGTTGCACGCGGTGCCGGCAGGGGCGTAGCATTTCGACAGAAACTATTCCCCTCTGTGTGCGAGTTCGCGTGATGAACCGTTCGACCCTGTTCGCGATGGCCGCGGGTTTTCTGCTGTGGTCCAGTCCCGCCTCCGCGCAGTCCCTGCTGCTACGGTTTCCCGACGTCCATGAGGGGCAGGTTGTCTTTTGCCACGCCGGCAATTTGTGGACCTGCCCGACGACTGGCGGACTCGCCACTCGATTGACCGCCCATCCCGGGCTGGAGCTTTTCCCCAAGTATTCTCCGGACGGAAAGTGGATCGCCTTCACGGGGCAATACGATGGCGATGAGCAGGTCTACGTGATCCCGGCGACGGGAGGTGAACCGAGGCAGTTGACCTTCTACCCCGCGCGAGGACCGCTGAAACCGCGCGGCGGATACGACAATCAGGTTTACGGCTGGGCCCCGGACGGAACCAAAATTCTGTTCCGTTCGCTGCGGGATGCGGAGGGTGGAAAAGTCGAGACGGCACTCTATACGGTCTCTCCCGAGGGGGGATTGCCAGTCAAACTCCCGCTTCCAACCGCCGGTGCCGGGGACTTTTCTCCCGATGGCCGGAAACTGGTCTATTCCCCTCTCTTCCGCGACTTCCGAACCTGGAAGCGCTACCAGGGGGGCTGGGCACAGGATCTCTACGTTGTCGATCTCGACACACTGAATGTCCGAGCGATTTCGGTGACGAAGCGGACGGAACGCGACCCAATGTGGATCGGCGACAAAGTCTACTTCGTCTCGGATCGCACCGGGACGCTCAACCTTTTCGCAACCGATCTGGCGACCGACGAAACAAAACAGCTCACCCACTCAACCGAGGCGGACGTGCGCTGGGCGAGTTCCGACAACCGTCGCTGGATTGTGTATGAACTCTTAGGCGAACTCGCTCTGTTCGACACCACGAGCGGAGAAGAAAAGCGGCTCTCGATCCAAGTCCCAGACGATGGATTGTCCCGAAGGCCATCGCGTGTTTTTGTAGACAAGTTCATTGAGCAATTCGATTTGAGCCCCCGGGGAGAACGGGCGCTGTTCGTGGCCCGCGGCGATCTCTTCACCGCCCCCATCGAAAAAGGACTCACCCGCAACCTGACGAATTCGAGTCGGGCTCATGACCGCGTGGCCGCCTGGAGTCCCGATGGCTCGCGGATCGCGTACATCTCCGACGCTGCGGGTGAAGAACAGATTTATCTCATCTCGCAGGATGGTACTGGCAAGCCCGAACAGCTCACGCAGGGATTCGAGAGCATGCTGCTGGCGCTGCGCTGGTCCCCCGATGGCAAGAGACTCGCCTTTTCCGACAAGTTCGGCAAACTGCACATCATCACAATCGCCGACAAGTCGACGGTCGAAATCGCCGACGACAAACGCGGGCTGTTGACCGATTACGAATGGTCTCCCTGCGGCGGTCACATCGCGCTTCGCCTGTCGAATTCGAATGAATTGAGCTCGATCGCGATTTATACCCTTGCCGACAAGCAACTTCGGCAGATCACCAGTGAACTCTTCGACGCGTCGAACCCGACTTGGGATCCGAAAGGGGAATACCTCTTCTACCTGTCGCGACGGCAATTCGCGCCGCTGATCAGCAGCGTCGAATGGAACTATGCCGGCAATCGCACGACCGGAATCTTTGGCCTCGCGCTCCGTCGCGATGTGAAGAATCTGTTCCCTCCCGAGAGTGATGAAGTCCAGATTGCGGGACCAGCGGTGGCCGAAATGGCCAAGGGGGATGCCCCCAGGAATGGCGACGAGCCGAAACCCGCGGGTGGACCTCAGCCGACCGAACGGCCACTGACCCGCATCGATTTCGACGGTCTGGCGGAACGAGTCGTGAAGGTTCCGGTCGAAGCCGACAACTTCGCGGGCTTGACCGCGGTGAAGGGCCATTTGCTCTACTCCGTCAGCGGTGCCCGTTACTACGGTCGAGAGAGCCAGATCAAGACGAAGCTGCAGATCTTCGATTTCGCGAAGAGAGAAGTGACGACGCTGGTCGACGATGTCGGCGGATTCGCGGTGTCCTCGGACGGAAACAAAGTTCTGGCCAGAACCGGACCGTCGTTAGTACTCCTCGACGCGAAAGCCAAGGGGGGCGAGAAGAAAACGGTATCGACAAAAGATCTCACGGTGGATCGGATTCCCTCCGAGGAATTCGCCGAGGTGTTTGACGAAGTCTGGAGGAGGTATCGAGACTTCTTCTACGTTCGCAATCTGCATGGATACGACTGGAAGGCGATTGGAGACCGATACCGCAAACTGCTGCCGCACGTGGCGCACCGTTCCGATCTGAATTACGTCCTGGGTGAAATGATCGCGGAACTGAATACCGGCCACTGCTACATCGAAGGAGGGGATTTCGAGATCCCCGATCGCCCCAAAGTCGGTTTGCCCGGGGCGCGGTTCGAACTCGACGCGGTTTCGGGGAGATATCGAATCGCGAAGATCCTGCGGGGAGAAAATGAAGAAGAGAAATGTCGGTCCCCGTTGACGGAGGTGGGGGTCGACATCTCCGAGGGAGATTTCATTCTGGCGATCGACGGACAGGAGTTGACCGGCAAAGACAATCCCTATCGGCTGCTGCGCCACAAATCGCAGCTTGTGACACTGACGGTCAACAAGGCCCCCACACTCGAAGGGGCGAGAATGGTGACGTATCGTCCGATAGTGAGTGAAGAGAATCTGCTGTACCTCGATTGGGTGCGCGGAAACCGCGAAGCTGTTGCTAAAGCGACGGACGGCCGTGTCGGATATCTGCATATTCCCGACATGGGAGCGGACGGAATCTACGAATTCATCAAGTGGTACTATCCGCAGATCCGCAAGGAAGGACTTGTGGTGGACGTGCGTTCGAATGGGGGAGGGAACGTGTCGCAATGGATCATCGAACGCCTCGACAACAAACTGCTGGGAACCCGATTTGGAAGTTTGAACGAGGAACCGGGAACCTATCCGGGAGCCGTCTTCCATGGTCATATGGTCTGTCTGATCAACGAGAATTCCGCGTCTGACGGCGATATTTTTCCCCACCGGTTCCGTCAGGCGGGCCTGGGACCGTTGATCGGCCGGCGCACCTGGGGTGGAACCGTCGGAATCAGCAATCTGGGAACGTTGCTCGACGGTGGAACAGTCTTCGTCCCACTTCAGGCCACCAACTCACCGACCGGTGAATACATCATCGAAGGGGATGGGGTGACTCCCGATATTGAGGTGGTCAACGCGCCCAAAGACGTGATCGCCGGCCAGGATCCGCAATTGGAGCGTGGGATCGCAGAGGTTCTGGCGCGGATGGCGGCGGAACCCAAAAAGCTGCCGACTCGGCCTGCGGACCCGATCAAAACGAAATGACGGCTCGGTTCCCATGATTCCAGCCACGGCCAGCATTCGATACGCTGCCTGTCGTTGCGGATGCTTCACCACGGTTGCGACAACACGGGTGGAACGACGGTGGTTCCTCCGAGTCCCTTTGCGAGATCTCCATGCGGGTTTGCCTGTTCGACATTGATGGAACGCTCATTCAGTCGGGCGGTGCCGGCATGGGGGCGCTCAAGGAGGCGATGATCCAGGCGTTTGGAATCGAGCCTCCCGTCCAGCAGGTTCCCGTGCATGGTCGCACCGATCGGGCGATTGCCGCCGACCTGTTTACGATGTACTCGATCGAGCAGACCGACGCGAACTGGCAGCGATTTCGGACCGCGTATCTGGAGGCGCTTCCGCGACTGCTCATGGAACGCGACGGTGATGTGCTGCCCGGTATCGTCTCGCTTCTCGACCTGCTCCGTTCCCAGGACGATATCCGCCTGGGGCTGCTCACGGGAAACACTCGCGCCGGAGCCGAGATCAAATTGGGGCACTACGGACTGAGTCACTACTTCAGTTTCGGGGGCTTCGGCGACTTGCACCATGATCGGGACGACGTCGCGCGGGCGGCGTTTGCCAACGCGCGGTCACTGTTCGGGTCGGCAGTTGATCCCGATGCGGTCTGGGTGATTGGCGACACGCCCGCGGACGTGCGCTGCGGCCGGGCGATTGGTGCCCGCGTGGTCGCCGTCGCGACCGGACAGCACACGCTCGAGGACCTCCAGCCGACCAACGCCGATCACCTGATCCCCAACCTCGCCGACCCCGCGACCTGGCGGACGATTTGGGGAGTGGGTGGCTGATTCCAACGATTGCGCCGGGAGATTCCTACGATGTTCCGACTGGTTTCCCTCACGTTTCTAGCCCTGTTTGTGAAAGCTGCGACCGGTCACGCCGCCGACGCGCCAACCCGTCCCAACATCGTGTGGATCGTTGTCGACGACATGTCGGCGAATTTCTCCTGTTATCGCGAAACGGCGATCCGCACCCCGAATGTTGATCGGCTGGCCGCCGAGGGGACGAAATTCACTGGGGCGTTCGTGACGGCACCGGTCTGTTCCCCCTGCCGTTCGGCGCTGATCACCGGTTGCTACCAGACTACCATCGGAGCCCACCACCATCGCAGTGGCCGGGGCGAGTTAAAGATTCATCTGCCGGGCGACGTGGTTCCCGTACCGGTCCTTTTCCGCAAAGCGGGTTACTACACCTGCATCGGCGGATTCAACGCGACGCGAGATCGGCTCGGGAAGACCGATTACAACTTCGAATGGGACCGGGCGATGTACGATGGCAACGACTGGTCGGGGCGAAAGGCGGGACAACCGTTTTTCATGCAGGTGCAACTGCATGGGGGAAAGCACCGGGGACAGGGCCCGACGCCGGGCTGGCACGCTCGGGTGAAAAGCGTATTTGGAGAGAACACCGATCCCGACAAAGTGACGCTTCCGCCGTATTATCCGCGTGATCCGGTTTTGCTGCGAGACTGGGCCGACTACCTGGATTGTTGCCGATTCACCGATCACGAAGTTGGCGATCTATTGGCGCGACTGGAGCGGGAACAACTGCTCGACAACACCGTGGTCTTTTTCATGACCGATCATGGAATCAGTCACGCCCGTGGCAAACAGTTTCTGTACGACGAAGGGACACACATCCCGTTTGTTGTGCGGGGTCCGGGAGTGGGCGCGGGCATCGTCCGAGACGATCTGATTGAACACATCGACCTGGCGGCGACGTCGCTTGCGCTTGCGGGAATACAGCCACCGGGTTGGATGCAGGGACGCGACTTGTTCGCCCGGGAGTATCGTCAACGCGACGCGGTGTTCGCCGCCCGCGATCGCTGCGATGAGACGATGGAACATCTCCGCAGCGTCCGCACAGAGCGATTCAAGTACATCCGCAACTACCTCCCCGACCGTCCCCTGCTGCAACCTTGCCGATACAAGGACGACAAGGCGATCGTCCAGAAGTTGCGGGAGCTGCACGCGGCGAAGCAACTGGACGCATTGTCGGAACGACTCCTGTTCGCGGAACGGCGGAGTCCGGAAGAACTGTATGATCTGGTCGCAGACCCGTTTGAACTCAACAATCTGGCGTCGAATCCAGACCACGCGGGGACCCTGCAAACCCTGCGAAGAAAACTGGCTGACTGGGAATCCCAGACAGCCGATCGGGGCCGGATTCCCGAATCGATGGAAATGTACGATTCCGACATGGCGGTGTATCTGGCAGAAAAGAACCCGGCACGCGAGGAACTGGTGCGGAATATCAAATTGAACAAGCGGTGGGCGCGCGACGGAAAGTAGGCTCGCCAACAGAGTTTTGGGGATAGGTGACCTTCAGCCCCGAAATCGTGATCAATCCCCGGAAATCGGTTTTTCCCTCTCCGCTCGCCGAACCAAAGGTCCACCGAAACGTCGCCCCGGCGCTCTGCACATTCCGATCGGATTCCGATACCCTGCGGAGACATCCCGGTTTCACTTCCCACCTCTGGAGAATTGTTCATGTCGCGTACTTTGAAAGTGCTGTTCGCCGTCGCCGTTTGCGCGGTCGGATGCGTGGTTTCCTTCTCGGCTGGAAAATCTGTGGGGGCCGACGAAGCGAAAGAACCCCGGCTGTACGAATTGCGGATTTACACGACTCACCCTGGCCGACTTGACGCGCTGCACGCCCGGTTCCGCGATCACACGACGAAGCTGTTCGAAAAGCACGGCATGAAGAACCACATGTACTGGGTTCCGACCGACAAAGACACCAAAGACAACACGCTGATCTACGTGGTGTCTCACAAGAACCGTGAAGCGGCCGACAAATCGTGGGCCGCGTTCATCGCCGACCCCGAATGGAAAAAAGCTCAGGAAGCCTCGGAAAAAGACGGCAAGATCGTCTCGAAGGTCGAGCGACACTACATGACACTGGTCGACTATTCGCCTGAAAAGTAACCCGTGTTGACGGTCTTGTCCCCACTCTTCAAGGGGGCCCGCAGCGAATTCACAGCCACAGTCCCTGGCACGGGGACTGTGGCTCTTTTTTTTCAACGGCCCGTTTGGTGGCAAAGCTGGGTGCCACGGTCAGCGAGCAAAGCGAGTCGGCCGTGCGTGCGTCTACTGACAGTTGGTTGAGATTCGGGTGATCCTTGCCCCGAATGGGACCGTTGAAGAATTCTGACCGAACTGCGGAATATGGTTGTGCGTCTTTGAGAGTGCGTACGACCGACGGAAAGACTTTGACAGGATGAAGAGGATGAAAAGGGATGAACAGGATGGCGTTGATTGCCATTCCTGCTCTCGGGATAAGCGGATGTCACCGCCTGAAAAACCTCCACGAATTCCGGTGATGAGGCTTATTTTCATCCGCCCGCCGAGTCAGCCCAATCGGGTCACTACGGCTTCTTCGCATCCGCTGGCGGAGGTTCTGGATAAACACACACCAGCGAGTGCGTCGCCTCGTCGTATTTGTACTGTCCCTTGTATGGCAGCACCGGCAGCTTGATGTTGTTTTCCTTGATGATGCGTTCCATGAACTCGGCGTAGTCTTTCGGATAGCGTCCCTCCGACGCGTAGAAGAGATTCACCGCGTGTTCGACCTGGATAATCGAGAGTTTCTCGACCATCGGCCCGTACGCAGCCAGGGGTGCGGTCACCGGGTCGGTCGCGTTGATTTTCTGATCGCTGACCTTCTGCTCCGCGTCTTTGTCGAATTGCCCAATATCCTGGGTCGTCTTCCCAAAAATCCCCTTCTTGTCCTCAGCCTTCGGCTTGGGGTCATCCCACATGCAGCCAGCGGTTCCCGCCAGAACACAGAAGCCGAACACGACAAAGGCGTGACGCATGGACACTGCTTTCCATTTCGCGGAGAGAATTTCCAACGCACCCGGCCCTGACACAAATGGGGCGGTCCCGGGCGATGAATCTCCGATCAGTGTACCTGCGAGGCCATTTGTCAACAACGATCGATGGCACTCGACTCAAATCGAAGCATTCACGCGACCCCGCGCCGTTCAGGAGGCGATCGGCATTGGCCACATCCGTCCGGACAATTCGGCGCATTCGGAACGACGCCTGCGAAAGGGAACGGAATTCAAGTTCCGCGAAAACGTGGCAATACGCGGCAATCCACGAGTTTTTGCCAATCGTGCGTCGTGCGGGATGGCTTGGGATTGGGTTTACATCGCCCCACCCGCGGGGTAACGTGTTCGTAGACATCTTGTCTCATTCCGCACGGAACCTTCCTGTGAAACACTCGCCGCGAATCTTCCCCAACTGGGGCATTGGCCGCATTTCCTCTCACGGCGCGGCGTGCGTCGTCGCGTTGTGGCTCGCGGGAGTCGCCGTCGCCGACGAGAAACCAGTGGCAGCAACACCCCCCGCCCCCCCGGCCCCCGTAACGCTCCATGGCCATTCCTACATGGGCGAGACTTTCAATGAAGGTCCGCGGCAGAAGGCGTATGTGATGGGGACAACGGGGCGAGTGAATTTCCCCGCGACAACGACGGTTCCCGAAGTGCAGGCATTCGTGAACCAGGGGGTCGGGCAATTGCACGGCTTCTGGTATCTCGAATCCGAGCGTTCATTTCGACAGGCGGCGTCCCTCGATCCGAAGTGCGCGATCGCGTTCTGGGGAATGGCGATGGCCAACACGAATAACGAAAAGCGGGCCAAAGGCTTTCTCGAGCAGGCGATCAAGCTGAAGCCGGGCACCTCGGAACGCGAGGTGATGTACATCGACGCGCTCGACGCGTATTACAAAGCGGATCGGGGCAAAGACAAAGAACGGCACGAGAACTACGCCAAAGCGCTCGAGAAGATCATCTACAAGTTCCCCAACGACATTGAAGCGAAGGCGCTGTTGGGACTGCAACTGTGGCTCAATCGCGGACATGGCAGCAGTCTGGTCAGTCACCTGGCGGTCGACGCGCTTCTGAAGGAAGTGATCGCAGTCGAGCCTCTGCACCCGTGCCATCACTACCGCATTCACTTGTGGGACTATGAAAAATCCGACCTGGCGCTCGATTCGTCGGGACTGTGTGGACAGGGATCGCCGGGAATCGCCCACATGTGGCACATGCCGGGGCATATTTATTCGCGGGTTCAGCGTTACGAAGACGCGGTCTGGCAGCAGGAAGCGTCCGCCCGTTGCGACCACGCCTACATGATTCGGGACCGGGTGCTTCCGGACGAGATTCATAACTACGCCCACAACAACGAATGGCTGGTTCGCAATCTCGGTTATCTGGGGCGGGCGCGTGACGGAATTTCGCTCGCGAAAAACCTGGGAGAACTTCCACGGCATCCCCGGCACAATGTGCTGGGAGGTGGCAAGAGCGCGTTTTTCAGCCGACAGAGACTGTTCGAGACTCTCTCCTTGTTTGAGTTGTGGGACGAACTGATCACTCTGGCCGACACCCCGTACCTGGAACCGACGGATGACGAAGGCGAACAGATCAAGCGACTGCGTCACCTGGGATCGGCTTTTGTCCGCAAAGGGGACGGAGAACGGGCGCTCCCGATCCTGAAAGACCTCGAAGATCGGATTGCGAAACTTCGTCCCAAACTCGACGAGTTTGAATTCCCGAAGCCGGTGGAAGTGAAACTCCCCGACGGAGCCGAACCGAGGCCGGAAATGCCGGCTCTCCCACAGCTTTCGGACGATGAGAACAACCGCAAACGGCAGCTTGAAGGACGAATCCGCCCGATCGAGCTGGCGATCGCGGAGATTCACGGACATCAGGCCGCTGCCCGGGGCGATTTCAAAGCCGCTCACGAAGAGTTACAGAAGGCGGGGGGCGTCGATGCGGTCTATCTCGCGAAACTCCAGTTGCTTCTGGGAGAGCGGGACAAGGCGTTGCAGGCGGGGCGGGCCGCGGTTGACAGCCGCAAGAACGAGGTTCAGCCGCTCGCCAGTCTCGTGGAGCTGTTGTGGCTCTCGGGCGAACAAAAGGAGGCGACCGACCGGTTCACGCAACTGCGCGAACTGGCGGGGCGGGCCGATTTCGATTTGCCGGTCCTGGTTCGCCTCACTCCGATGGTTCAGACTCTGGGCATCCCCTCGGACTGGCGAACCCCCAAGCCGGCATCGACCGACGTTGGCGTTCGTCCGGAATTGGATTCGATCGGTCCGTATCGATATCACCCGTACGTCTCGCCCGAATGGGTGCTCAAGGATGCGACGGGAGAAGACCGCTCCAGCGCGCTTCTCCGCGGCAAGCCCACGGTGGTGATCTTCTATCTGGGTTTCGAATGCCTCCACTGCGCTCAGCAGTTGCAGGCTTTCGCCCCCCTGTCGGCGGAGTTTGAAAAGGCGGGAATCTCGCTGATCGCGATCAGCACCGACGACGCCACGGGTTTGAAAAAGTCTCTCGAAAACTACAAACAGGGGAATTTTCCCTTCCCACTGACGAGCGACTCGGCACTGACGACCTTCAAGGCGTTTCGCGCGTTCGACGATTTTGAGAACAAGCCCCTGCACGGCACGTTCTTCGTCGACGCGGCGGGACTCGTCCGCTGGCAGGACATCGGCCACGAGCCGTTCCAAGACGCGCGGTTTGTGCTGAACGAGGCAAAGCGCCTGATGGCGCTGCCGACCCAAACGGTGCCGCCAGCGGCGAACGCAGTCGCTGGTGGCGGTGGCGGTGGAGAATAGGTCTGTCGTTTGGTCGGCAGAAAGTCGGTCGTGGTGGTTGGGAGATGGAGTTAGGGAGAACGAAAAGCCGGGATTCATCCCCGGCACTCCAAATTTGGAGTGTCTCCGATGAATCGGAGCTTTTCGTTTGTCCGCCATCGACACTCTGCAGGCACGCAAACCTCCCGGCAAAGGGCTGTCGGTTTTGTAGCGGCGTCGCTCCGACTGGGACCAACACGCGACCGAATCGCTGGGTACCCGTCCACAGACAATTTCGCGCTGTGTTGAATTGAGTGCATCCCATTCAGGATGCAAGCCGCTGCCACGACCTGCGATGCGGGTCGCCGATTTCAAAAAAAAATCGCGCGCCGGCTGGCGCCGCCGCTTTGCCGTCGACGTCAACTCGAATTCGAACGCTGAAAGGGGTAAAGAAGTAAAGCAGGTCAGCGGTAAGTTCTCGACGGACGGAAACCAAAGTAGTCGTTCTGGCTGCCCGGCAGGAAGCCGATGCGGCTCGACGAACCGAGGAGCCAGGCGACGTAGTCGATGAACGAGCCGCCGCGCAACACCCGGCCTTTGGTTTTATCGACTTTGCCATCCTCTTGCGCGTCGTCGATCACGTCACCCGGCTTACATCGTGGATACGCCTGGTACACGTTGTGGCACCACTCCCACACGTTTCCGTGCATGTCGTGCAGACCCCACGCATTCGGCTTCTTCGTCCCCACCGGCTGAGTCTGACCACCACTGTTCTGACGGAACCAGGCATAGTCTCCCAATTGGGCCGGATCATCGCCGAAGCAGTATTTCGTGGTTGAGCCGGCCCGACAGCCGTACTCCCACTCCGCTTCCGTCGGCAATCGCCCCCCCACCCACTCACTAAACGCCTGCGCCTCGAACCAGTTGACTCCAATAACCGGTTGCTCGGGTTGATTGTATCGCCGGTTGTCCCATAGTGCCGGCTTTCTCATATGAGAACCCTGCGCTTTCAGAAACCGCTCGTATTGCGCATTGGTCACGGGGTACTTGGCCAGCCAGAAGTCCTGCCGAATCCGTACTCGATGGGCGGGCCGCTCGTTTTGTCTTCCATTGTCGTCACCCATCACAAACTCGTCGGCCCGAATCCGTACAAACGTCACCCCCGACTTCTCGTCGACAAACAGCTCTTCGCTCGCCGCCCCCATCGGCTGCCAACCCCGCCGCACGAGAATCTCACCCGCCATGCTGGCCGTTGCCGCGTCGGACGAACTGCTCAGCCGGCGGCAAATCTCTTCCAAATCCGGAAGTGGCTCCACCCGGTCACGCAACAGCCGCAACACGGCCGCGACCCGGGCCACTGGCTGCTCGCCGGAAAGCACTTCCAGAAATGGTCCGGATTCGAAATACAGAGTTTCATTGAGAATTCGGTCGGTCAGATCCGGATGCCGCTCGGCCAGCTCCGCTGCGAGCATCTCGCGAAAAAACGTTTCACAAAATGGACGCGACTGCCGCAGCGACAACAGCGCCGCCTCGCGCCACCAGCTCTCCGGTGCCCGAGTCGCCAGTTCCCGCGCCAAATTCTCGCTCGCCGCGTGGTTCGCCGCCAGGTATTCCTGAAAGCTCAGGTGCAAAAATCCGCAGTTCCCCGCCCCGTCCCCCGTCATCGCCAAAATGCCCGCTTCATCGCGCATTCGCTTCAGAAACGCGTGTCCGTCGCGCCCCAGTCCCGAATCGGCCGACACCTTGGCCAACCCTTTCGCCGCCTCCGCCGCCAGATCGTCCAGCGGGGCCGCCGTGCGGTCTTGTTCCAAATGCATCCACCACGCCAGCCGCGCCAGCACCGTCTGCGCGGCCGCCGCATCATACGGCTGCAAGCCGGTTTGCATGTCGTCTTTGTAAAGATCGCGCCGCCAGTATTCCAACAGCACCCGCACGCAATGCGCATACAACTCAGCCCGCTTCGTCGGCAGCTTCCGCTCTTCGTGGAAAACAATGCACAGAATCGTCAGCAACAGCGGGTTCGTGCAAAGCTCGCGGATGCGCCCGGTCTGATACGACGGCCGGGCGAGAATGTCGAGCAGCTCCTGACTGTCGGCCTGCGCCTTCCCCTGCGCTTTGGTTCCCTCCCCCAGAAGTTTGCCGAAGGCGGCAC
The DNA here is from genome assembly GCA_945860955.1 of Planctomicrobium piriforme. GTDB lineage: Bacteria > Planctomycetota > Planctomycetia > Planctomycetales > Planctomycetaceae > UBA10511. Next base: position 1,692 of record CAMATH010000149.1, on the reverse strand, counting down.
CAAACCAGTCGCGCACGAACCGCTCGACCTGCTCGTCGCTGAGTGGGCGGACGTGAAACTCGACGAACTTGGCCCCAAGCGACACCCCCTCGCGGTAGTATCCCTGGAAGCGCGACGTGACCAGAAACCAGTCTTGCGGACGGTTGCCAATCGCCCGTTGGATCCAGCCCGAAACCCGCTGTCGCCATGCCGGGTCGATCACTTCATCCAGCCCGTCGAGAATCCAGAGCAGCCCGGGATCTTTCAGGTTCCACAGTTCCTGTCCGGGGTGTTGCTCGCCATCCGCCGCATCGACGCACTGCGTTTCGTGTTCGAGAAACAGCCGCAGGCCGTTGGCGGTGGGTGTTTTGTCTTCGCCGGCGCATTGCGCCAAAATCTCTTTCGAAAGGTAACGGAACCGCAGCAGCACGGGGGTGATGCCGGCTGGAAGTCCCAGTTCTTCGGGCGGGCAGTGGCCGCTCGACAAGCGCCAGGCGAGCTGCCGCGCCCCGGTCGTCTTCCCCGAGCCGGGCTCTCCCAGCAGCACAATCCCCCGCTGTCGCATTGAGGCAGCGGTGCGAAAGACCTCGCACAGATCGACGTCTTCTTCATGCTCGGCCCGCCCCGAGTGAAAGCGCTCGGTTTCTTTCACTTCAAACGACCGGGCGAGCGTCGTGCGCAACGGCACGTACGCCTGCGCGATTGGCAACTCGACTTGCAGGCTCCGCCCCATGCCCATCAGCGTGAGGTGTTCGGTTTCTGCTTCGAGCCGGCGCAGATACGCGGCGATCGCGTTGGAAGGTGGCGATGGCAGCGCGACGCCGGTTCCCGTCGATTGTGGCTTGAGTTGCAACCCGTGATCGTCGGTCAACACCTTGAGCAGTGCGTCAAAATCGCGAGACCACGCCGACCCGTTATGCAGCACATGGGCTTGGGATTTCAGCAGACCACGTAAAGCCGCTGGGAGCGCCTCCTTGGAAGGCAACGTCTCTATTCCACAGACCAATACGGGAATCATCGGCGTCGCCGGACGAGTTCGGAGAGCGTACACGATCTCCCGGCGCACCCAATCGTCTTTCAGATCGATTCGTCGCCTATGGTGCTCGTTCACGGCCGACAACCAACCGGGCCCCACGACGGTCAACATCACCACCGCGTCTTCGAGCTTCTGCTTCAACCGATCTTCCCAGAGATCGCCCGGCTTGATCGCGTCGGTATCGACGAATACGGACCCTGCGACCAGTCGGTTTTCGAGTGCAAGTCGTATTGCCCGGACCGCTTGCTCTGAGTCATCGCGGCGATAGTTGATAAACAGGGTTTTCTGCGGCATGGGATGAGTTCGGGAGGTCGCGGACGCAAACCAGCATAGCCAAGCCGAACGCGGGCGTAAAACGCTGGTGAACCAAGCCGCCGTACCAATGCATGGGGCGGTGACGTGGATCTTATACGCCACGCGTCGGCAAACGCGACCCCGACAGGGGTCAAATCGATTAGCCCCGGGGCACGATCGCGCAGCGATCGTGACCCGGGGTTTCGGCTCGCCAAGTCGTCTGACCCCGGCAGGGGTCACATTCGCCGTCGCGCGACCTCCCCAACCCGTTTCGCTCAAACGCCAACATCCCGCTGCACGTCCACATCGTCTACGACCCCGTCCGGGGTCGATTCTCGCGTTGTCGCCAAACCCCGGGTCGTTGCCGCTGACGCGACAACGAC
>CAMATH010000148.1 GCA_945860955.1 Planctomicrobium piriforme | reverse complement strand
TACGGAACCAGCGACCGCTACGGCGAATACCCAGCCACACGCCCCGTCACACCGGCCGACGTCACCAAGACGGTCTATCACGCGATGGACATTCACAACTTGGAAGCGTTCGATAATCAGAACCGACCGTATAACTTGCTCGACGAAGGCAAGCCGCTGGTCGAACTGTTCTGAAGGTTGAGGCCGTGCTGAATCGCCATTTGGAGTTCGCAATTGGAACTGTTCAAATCCTGGATCAAGGAAGACGGCCCGCGATTGCGGGGATCGCGCGACCTCGACAGTTCCAAGCTGCAGTCGCCGTGCATCGTGCGTCTTCCCTCGGGAGGCTATCGGCTGTTCTATACAGCGATCGGACCTGCGAAACCGTATCTGGACTGCCAGGGGTATATCCTGAGCGCAGCTTCCAAAGACGGGCTGACCTTTGAAAAGGAACCGGGGATTCGACTGGCGCCCCAGCCGAAGATTCCGCACATGTCGCTGCGAGTGATTTCGCCATCGGTTGCCGCATGTTCCGACGGGCGTTGGCGCATGTATTTTGAATCGCGCGGGCCGGCGGATGTTCCGGCAGTCATTTGCAGTGCGATTTCGTCGGACATGCTGCACTGGGAACTGGAGGCGGGGATTCGGTTGCAGGCGCCGGGCGGGGTGGGGGGTGTGCGGTATCTGGCATTGCCCGATGGTCGTGGTCGAGTCTATTGCTTCGAGTCGGTGTATGGTCCGGGAGGTCCCTCCCGGGGCCCCCGGAACTCTCAGCGAATCGTGAGCGCCATCAGCTCGGACGGAATCCACTTCGAGAAGGAACCTGGCGACCGCGTCCTCGACCAGCGGTCCGAATACGACTCCGCCGGTATCACGACCGCCGAGGTGATTCCGCCGACGAATACGGGGGGAGATTGGACGATGTTCCTGTCTGCCTGGCAGCTTCCCGAATCGGGAGCCGCGGTCCCGATCCACCCCAGCCAAGATGTCGAGGCGGTTGCGAACGGGCGCAGCGCCGATTTCGCCGCCGCCTCGATTGCCGCCGACATGTCGGGATTTCGGTCGCGGATCTTCGTGTCCCATTCGACCGATGGTCTGACGTGGGGGCCTCTCGAACTGGTTTTGGAAGGAGAGGGATACGGTGGCGAGGGGCCGGATGCCGTTCACGCAGAGGATATGTCTCTCATCGAGACTGCACCGGGCCGGTATCGCATGTACTATGCCGCGTGTGACGCGCTGGGAGTGTGGTGTGTCGCCAGCGCTGTCAATCGGGTCAGTTGACCCCGTCCACTCCGTTCTTTTTGTGCTGTCACGCCGTCAGTCCCTGTGCCCCTGGAGTCGCCGCCGCCATGCGGATCGCCGTCGGTGGAATCGAACACGAAACCTGTGGTTTCGCAGCGCCATCGCGCACAGCGGAAGCGACGACGCTGATGTCGGTCGCCCGCGCGGTGAGGTATGGCGAAGAACTCCATTCACTCGGAGATGCCAATACGATTGTCGATGGATTGGTGCGTGGCGTCCGTGAAACCGGTCATGAAGTTGTTCCGCTGTTGTGGATTGATGCCAACACCAGCCCGCCTGTGACACGGGAGAGCCTGGAGAGCGCGATTGAAGACTTGCTGGACCGCCTGCGAAAGGCGCTCCCCGTCGATGGCGTTTTGCTCAGCCTGCATGGGGCGTTTGCTGTTGAGGGAGTGGATGATGCTGATGGCGAGGTCTTGTCCCGAGTCCGTCAACTGGTTGGTCCCAGGGTTCCCGTGATGGCGGTGCATGATCTGCACTGCAACATTTCACCGGTCATGGAGAAGTCGGCCAATGCCATGATCGTCGAACGGACCTATCCTCACGTCGACATGGCCGAACGGGCCGTGCATGCCGCGCACATCATGGCGCGGACCGTCGCGGGCGAAGTCCGACCCACCATGGCGGTGCGCTACCTCCCCCTGCTGTGGTCGGCGGCCCGGATGATTGACGCCGAACCCCCGATGAGCGATGCGGTGCGAAAGCTGCGGGAACTCGATCTGCGTCCCGGGGTGTTATCAGCCAGCATCGGGGTCGGTTACCAGTGGATCGACAATCCGACGGTTGGCACTTCGGTAATCGTCGTGACAGACAACGATGAGTCCCAGGCCCGGCGATCCGCCGATGAGCTGGCCGAATGGGTCTGGGATCGTCGCAGCCAATGGCAGCGTGATCCATTGACTCCTCAATCGGCACTCGAACAGGGCGAGCAACTCGGAAATTTCCCGATCGTGCTTGCGGAGCAGGGAGACAACACCGGCGGCGGCGCCGCGGGAGATGCCACCGAGATGCTGCGTCTGTTCATTGATCGGAAGCTGGTTCCCTCGGCAGTGCTCTACATGGTCGACCCGGAAGTGGCCGCTCAAGCGGTGGTGGCGGGCCCCGGAACGGAGATCGACATTCTTGTCGGAGGCAAATCGCAGCCGCTGGTTGGTCCCCCGGTCCCCATGCGGGTCCGAGTCTGCGCCGTGTCGAACGGGCGCTTCACGTACGATGGCCCCATGTGGACCGGTGTGGTCGGCGAAATGGGTCCATCGGCCTGGCTGGAACAGCAGGGCGTGCATGTTGTGGTGATCAGCGGCCGGCATCAGCCGGTCGATCTGGCTTTCTGTCGCAGCCTGGGCCTCAACTGTCGCCAGATGCGATACCTGGCGGTCAAGTCGACGGGTCACTTTCGTTCCGGGTTCGCCCCGATTGCCGGCTCGATCTTCAATGTCGATACCGCCAGCACGCTGTCGCATGATTTTCGACGTCTGCCCTACACACGCCTGGGCCGCAAGATGTACCCGATTGATCCGGATGTCAGGTGGGATCGATGAACTTCAGTCAGAGAGCGGACGATGAACGAGGCGATTGAGTTTTCCATTCCGGAATCGGCCCAGTTCCGCAACGGACTGGTGTTCATGATTTCGATGTCATTGATCTATCTGATTGCCCCGGTGACCTATGTGGGTGTGTTGCACGCCACGATCCTCGACTCACTCGAGGCCAGCGACACCGTCGCCAACTTGCCGGAAGCAGTCTATTTGTGGGTCACTCCGCTGCCGCTGTTGATCGCGTGGTTCTGGCCCTCGCCCAGACTGCTGCGTCCCATGCTGACCTGGGCATTGATTGTGAAGGGGGCCGCGGGAGCGCTGGCGGCGCTGGTCTTTGCGTTTGCTCCCAAGTCGTTCTGGGTTCCCGTCATGCTCATTCATCCCGGGATCATCGGGATTACTGGGGGAGTCCAGACGATGTGCCTCTGGGAGCTGATCGGCCGCGGCATGACTCCGGAAATGCGGGGTCGCACGCTCGGCTGGACCTTCGGCATCGGGCCGATCTTTGCGGTCCTGGGGTCGTGCGCTTCGCAGTTGATCCTGAAAGGGGATTTTCTGGGGATGCTGAAGGTGACCCCGCTGCCGCAACCGTGGAGTTATGTTCTGCTGTTCGGCGCGTCCTGCCCGGCGATGTGGCTGTCTGCCGTCCTGGTCCAGATGGCGCGGGTGCCTCCGGTGTCTTTGTGCGAGTCGGCAGCCGAGTCGGGAGTGCAATGGAAGGAGATCTGGCGCGGGCTGCGGGCTTACTTCCTGAATCCCCTGATCGTGACCGCGGCGGTCGGCTTCCTGCTGACCTATGGCGGCACCATGATCATGAACAACATGTCGCTGTATGCCCGCGAAGCGCTGGGTGAAGCCCCCGAACAATACGCGGGAATCCAGCTCGCACTGCGATTCGGATTCAAGTCTCTGATGGGCTTCGGACTGGGCTGGCTGGTGACGCGGATGCATGCCAGGGCCTCGCTGATGGCCACAACGTCGATCTGCATCGCGGGAATCGCCTGGGCGCTGTTCGTCCCGGGCAAGTGGTATCTGCTCGGGTTCGGACTTCTCGGCGGTGGCGAGCTGTTTTATGTCTACTACCTGAACTACATTGTCAGTTGCTCGAAGCCGGAACGAATGCGGGAGAACACCGCCTACACCAACCTGATCACCGTCACGATTGGCGTGATGCCGATTGCTTTTGGTTTGGTGTCTGATCGATTCGGCCTGCGAGCGAGTTTCGTCGCGGCGATTGGCCTACTGGTCCTCGCACTGATCCTGGTGCAGTCCCGCCTGCCGAGGCAGCCCACAATCGCCAAAGCAACTTCCGACTGAGCCCCCCCGTCCGCTGCCATCCCCGCCAACTGACAACTGACAACTGACAACTGACAACTGACAACTGACAACTGACAACTGACAACTGACAACTGACAACTGACAACTGACAACTGACAACTGACAACCCTCAACTGCCAAGGCCCCACCCCATGTCAACCAAACGCTTCCCCGCTGGACTCATGGCGACCTGCTGCATTCCATGGGACGAAAACGGTTGCTTTGACGAACGCATCTTGCGCATCAATATCCAACACGCGCTGCATGGCACGAAGCTGCTGTATGTTTTTGGCACGGCCGGTGAAGGCTACGCCGTCACCGATCGCCAGTACGAAGAAATCGTCACCGCTTTCGCCGACGAGATGCGGCGGGGAAACGCCGAGCCGATGGTCGGCGTCATCGGCCTGTCCCTCGGAACGATCATGGAGCGGATCCAGCGGGGGTGCGAACTCGGTGTGCGTCAGTTCCAGATCTCGCTCCCCGGTTGGGGGGCGCTCAGCGAGAAGGAACTGTTCAACTTCTTCAAGCATGTCTGCGGCGGCTTTCCCGACTGCCGGTTCATGCACTACAACCTGCCTCGAACCAAGCGCATGGTCACGGGAAAAGAGTACGGGCGGCTCGCGGAGGAACATCCGAACCTGGTGGCGACCAAAAACTGCGGCGATTCCCAGACACATCTGAGGAGCCTGATCGAAGACGCCCCCCAGTTGCAGCACTTCCTCTCGGAGGCCGGTTATGTCTACGGATCGCTGTTCGGAGAGTGCGGGATTCTGGTCTCGTTCATCATGAACTGGCCAAAGATCAGGGCTCTGTTCGAAGCGGGACAGCGCCGCGACGTGGCCACGATGGTCTCGATTCAGCGGGAAGTGGACATCGTCATTCAGGCTTTGTTCGAGGCGATGCCGGATGATCGCATCGACGGCAGTTACGACAAGCTGTTCGAGAAGATGTACGAACCCGACATGCCGCTGCGGCTGCTGCCCCCTTATCTCGGTTCGAGCGACGAAGAGTATCACATCTTCGTTCGCCTGCTGAAGCAACGGCTGCCGGAATGGGTGCCCGCGAGCGCCCCGCGGTAGTCGAGTCGCCTCGCTGAAGCCTGTTGACGCTAAGTCGTACTCTGCTTGCAACTGCACATAGACTGAAAGGCTCGCGCCATGGATTCCATCGCCTCGATTTCCGCGATCGATGTTCACGGGCACTATGGTGTCTACGCCCAGCTCAAAAAGTCTGCACTGTACAACCGGCTGATGACCGGGGACGCCGCCGAAGTCGTCCGGCGGGCTGCTGCGGTCAACGTCGGATTGACGATCGTTTCGCCGTTGCTGGCCTTGCTGCCTCGATTCCAGGCCAACGCGGCGGTGGGGAATGCAGAAGCGGCCCGGGTCGTCGCTCAGACGCCGGGCCTGAAGCAGTACGTCGTAATCGATCCCCTGCGACCCGAGACGTATACCCAGGCAGATGAAATGCTGAGGCAGCCACAATGTGTTGGAATCAAACTGCATCCCGAGGAACACGGCTATCCGATTCGCGACCATGCCGCGCCGCTGTTCGAATTCGCCGCCGCCCGGAAGGCGATCGTGCTCACGCATAGCAGTGAGCAGAACAGTCTGTGCGAAGATTTTGTGCCCTGGGCGAATCGGTATCCCGAAGTTCGGTTGATTCTCGCCCATATCGGCTGTGGCTGGGATGGCGACGTCACACACCAGGTGCGTGCGATTCAGAAGTGCCAGCACGGCAACATCTTCGCGGACACTTCGAGCGCCAGCTCAATCATTCCGGGATTGATCGAGTGGGCCGCTCAGGAAATCGGGGCGGAACGTGTTCTGTTCGGCACCGATACCCCGCTGTACAGCACAGCCATGCACCGGGCACGGATCGACCACGCCGACTTGTCCGACGCCGACAAACGCCTGATCCTGCGCGACAATGCCGTGAAGCTGTTTGGTTCAAAACTGGGGTAAGGTGGCTCGCGACCGAGCAGGTCGAGTTGCTCGGCCTTCGACCAGTAGGCGTCGTCGCCGCCGACATGCTCTAAGACGAAGATCCGGCCATCCGCCGCTTGAACGGCGCGCGGATAGTAGGCAGTCCCCGGCACCTCCAGCTTGTGCCAGGTCTTGCCGGCGTCGGTCGTCCAGTGGATGCCACTGGTCGCCACATATAGAAGTACTGCTCCTTCGCGTGTGGCCAGCACGTCGGGATGGCCGCTGTGCGGGAACGGCGCCGGTTGCACTTCGCCGGGAGTCCACATGTCACCGGACTGCTTAAGCACACCCTGCCAGCGCACCTCGTTGCCGGTCTTGTCCGGTTCGGAACGCCGGAAGACACACAGCAGATCGCCGTTCGGCAGTTCCGCGGCGTCGAATTGTTCGCCGCCCCAGCCACGCTGATGCTCGGCGGGAACCTCGGTAAGCCCCATTTTCTGATACTCGGCAATGGTGCCCGGTGAAAAACGGAGCGGCGTCGGCGCCGAAGCGTGCCAGTAGCCCGCACTGAACCCGAGCACCCAGTCGCCATTGCGCACCCGGATGGGCGACACCCAGCCGACGAAGCCGCCATAGCCCGGATAACGATCGGGCTGGTTGACTCTAGGGCCGAGTACGGTCGTCAAAACGTCCTCGGGTTTCAATTCGGATTCGCCACCTTCCACTACTTTCACGACCGGACGTGGTGGATCGGCCGCGGCCACAATTGCCGGGTGAGTCGCGATCGCAGCGAAGCACAGCAGTCCGGCAGTGCGAATGGAACGAGAGAGGGCATTCATCGTGGTTCGCAAACCCCAGAACGTGTAAACGTCAGCCGTAAGTCCATTGAGTTTATCCACTTGCCGGGTAAGATCAACGACCCTGTTCGAGGACCTCAACAGAGGTTGCGGACCGGCCCACCTTTTCCCCATGCTGAAGAACCCGTCATGAATGATGTGCAGAACGGTCTTCGCCGCTGGAGACGTTTCCGCGGGAGGCTTGTCGGCTGCGTCAGCCTGTTCCTGATGTTCGTGGTGGAGTGCTGTGGCAGCCGCGTCGCTCTGGGTGCTGCGCCGGGAGAATCATTCATCGCGGTTCGCAATCCTCGGGCGCTGCCGCCGCGGGATGTGCGCAACACCGAAAGTTACATCCATAGTTACGTCCACCGCTCCGCGGACGGCGGCAAGACCTGGAGTACCCTGAAGATCGGTGCGGAAGATGTGCCGGGAGTCACCGAGAAGTCCTGGACGCACGCCAGCCGCAACGTGCTCGAACTGCAGGATGGCACCTTGATTTTGGGAGTCTCGGCCGGCCGTGTTCGGGATCGAAAAACCGGACGGTTTTGCTTCGACTTCAAGTCCGACCGGCTCGTGCTCGACGAGAAAACTCCCACCGACAAACCCAGCGGCGGCGGTTTCGGAAATACCGTGCAACTCCCTGGCGGTCAACTGGTCTCGGCCTACACCTATCGCGGCGAAGACGGCAACGTGCATGCGGAAGTGCTCCGCTGGGCGCTTCCTCAGCCAGCGAATTCGCTGACCCGTCCTCCCAAACCAGGCAAACCATGACGCGCCAATCAATGCAATCTGACTCAAATCGTCAGATGACTCGACGAACGCTGCTGACGGCCGGCGCGACGGCGGCCGGCTGGTTGCTGAGCCGAGGGCTTCCGATCTCTCCGGAACTGTCGCTAGCGGCTGAATCTCAAGATCAACTGCGAATCACCAAGATTGAAGTCCACAACATCGCGGTCCCCTATGAGGATTGGATCGCCTATGAGTTGAACCATTATTACGGCCCCACGAGCCGAACCGTCTACATTGCGCATACGAACAATGGTCTGATCGGTCTGGGGGAAAGCGGTTCGCCGGAACCGGACGCCGTGCGCGAGAAGTACATCGGCACCAATCCGTTCGATTGGGTCGGCGACGAAACGAGCCTGGGGTTGGGCATCGCGATGTACGACCTGATGGGCCAGGTCGCCGGCGTGCCGGTGTATAAGCTGTTCGGACAGAAATATCGTTCGTGGGTGCCGACGGCCTCATGGACCGTCTCGACGCATCCCGATCGAATGGCGAATGCCGTCAAACGGTTTTCCGCCCAAGGCTACACGTGGCTGAAGTACCATCTGTCGCCGTTTGAAAACGTGATCGACCAGATGGAGGCGATGCAGGCGGTCGCTCCGAAAGGATTCAAGATCCACCACGACTTCACGATGGGCGGGACGGACGATCATGTGTTTGAGCTGCTCGAGAAGATCTCGCGCTATCCGATCGCCGGCTGTTTTGAAGACCCGCTGCCGGAAAAAGACATCGAAGGCTACCACGAATTGCGGCAGAAATGCCGGCTGCCGATTCTGTATCACCATGCGCCCCTGGGAGCAGGTTTCGAAACGCAGCGACGTGGCGCGGACGGCTACATTCTGGGGCATGCCAAGATTGGCGACGCCATCCGCCGCGCCGGACTGTTTGCCCAACTGGAGCTGCCGTTCTCGCTGCAGAATGTCGGCGGAACCATCACCCGGGCGATGACGGTTCACATGCAGGCGGCGTTCAAAACCGCGCATTTGCATTTCAACAGCGATTCGGAAACCTGGAAAGCCGACGTCGTGAAGGAGCGTCTCGAGCCGGTCAACGGCCTGATTCGCGTCCCGGAACGACCCGGCCTGGGACTGACGCTGGATCGTGACGAGCTGGAACGCCTCAAGCAGCTCCAGCTTCCCGAACAGCCGCGGTGGATCATCAAGACCCGTTTTGCCAACGGCGCGCTGATGTTCAATCTCGGCGACCCCCACGACTCACTGTTCATGGTCCGCCCGGACAAACGGAGGTTGGCAACGCTCAACTACGACGCCCCACTCTCCACGGATTATTGGGATCCCGAAGACACGCCCGCCTTTCGTGCCATGTTTCAACGCCTAGAAAAAGAAGGAATGGTTCTGGAGCGACCATGAGCGCAAGACAAGCATCTCTCGTACAACCATTCGATTACAAACCGCGTTCGCAGCGGGAACCGATGATGCATTCTGGCGAATCGCTTCGCTGCCGTTTCCGCAGTCATCAGTTTCCTGGGCGGTGGTTCGTCGCTGTTCTGATGGTCCTGTGCTGTGTCAGCGACCTGCGTGCGGACGACGGTGTCGAGTTCTTCGAGAAGAAGATCCGGCCTGTGCTGGTGGAGCACTGTTATCAGTGCCACAGCGCGGAGTCGAAGACGTTGGAGGGGACGCTGCGGCTTGACCTGAAAGCGGGTTGGCAGCTTGGAGGGGACTCGGGAGAGCCGGCGGTGGTGCCGGGCAAGCCTGACGAGAGCCCGTTGATCCGAGCGGTCCGCCACGACGACGACGCTTCCGCGATGCCGCCGAACAAGCCGCGGCTCGCTGAACAGATCGTTGCCGACCTCACCGAGTGGGTGCGGAGGGGGGCTCCCGATCCGCGCGAAGGGACCGTGACTCGCGACGAGACCGCCCGATGGGAAGCGGAGTTTCAGAGTCGGCTCGACTGGTGGAGTCTGCGGCCGGTGGCGGATGTCGCGCCGCCGGACGTCGTCGGCGACTGGCCGAGGGATGCCGTCGATCGGTTCATTCTCAGCCAGCTAACGCAGCGACAGTTGCATCCCGCGGCCGATGCCGACGCGCTGACTCTGCTGCGTCGGCTGTCGTTCGTGCTCACCGGTCTGCCCCCCGCATCCGACGTGGTGACAAACTTTCCGGCCCGGTTCGAGGAGGATCCGGCCGCGGCGCTGGAGGCGGTCGTCGACGCACTGCAGAAGTCCCCCGATTTCGGCGAACGGTCGGCCCGCCACTGGATGGATGTGGTCCGTTACACCGACACCTACGGCTACGAGTGGGACAACCCAGCCAAGGGGTCATGGGAGTATCGCGATTATCTGATCCGCGCGTTCAACAACGATATTGGCTTCGATCAGCTCATTCGCGAGCAGATCGCGGGGGACTTGCTGGCGACTTCGCGCATCGATCCTGCGAGCGGTTTCCACGAGAGTCTCATCGGGCCGATGTTCTACCACATGGGCGAGCACCGGCACGGCGACAACGAGATGCTCAACGGCGTCCGAGAGGAAATGATCGACAACAAGATCGAGGCGTTCTCGAAAGCGTTTCTAGCGATGACCGTGGCCTGCGCGCGATGCCACGATCATAAACTCGACGCCATCTCGCAACAGGACTACTACGCGCTGGCCGGAATGTTCATGACGCCCCGTTGGACGTCGCGTTCGATTGACGCTCCGCAAAAGAACGCCCCGATGATCGGGGAGCTGCAGCGGCTGCGTGATGCGATTCGAGATCGAACGGCAACGCTGTGGTCCGGGCGAGTCGCAGGACTGGCGGCGGGAGACACGCTGCGTCAAGCTGCGGCCAGACTCGATCGGGCCGAATTGGCGAAGGCCAAACCGGGCGAGATCGAGTGGTTGCTGCTTCACCTGCTTCCCAGGCCGACCGACACGGTGTGGCGGGAGTCGATGCACGTTGCCGCAAGCGCTCTGGAAAAGGGGACGAAACTGGTCGTACAGGAAGACGGTTCGATTCTGGCGGCCGGGGATGTGCCGGAGACCGACGTTTATTCCGTGACATTCCAGACCAGGTCGGGCGCCGTCGATCAAATTCGTCTCGAAGCCCTGACACACGAAACGCTCGGCAACAAGGGGCCGGGGCGAACGCCTCACGGCAATTTCGTCCTCAGCCAGATTCGACTCAGCGTGAAGCCGTTCACTGCGGCAGCGGACGATTCCAGTCCGAAGGCGGAGCTGGGCGAATCGCAACAGGTCGCTCTGGCTGCCGCGCGAGCCGACTATGAGCAGCCGAACTACCCCGTTGCCAATGCGCTTCACCCGGTCGGAAGTTCGGGTTGGGGAGTCGGCCTCGGCGGCAATGTCGACCGCACCGCCTGGTTCACCTTTGCCGGACCGATCGAGCTTCCGCACGGCGGCGAGTGGACCGTGACGCTCGAACATCGTTACGGCAGCCAGCACACTCTCGGTCGGTTTCGGATCACCGCAGGAGTCGAAACCCCGTTGTCGCCGTCCGAGACCGAGGGGCTGTCAAGTGACGAGGCAACGGCAGCGGCGTGGCAGCGGCTCGCGACCGAATGGCGAGAGACCAGCGAGCAGCGTCGTGAGGCGAACGCGAAGTTCAAACCTCTGACCGATTTCTCTCGGCCCGAATGGCCGGATGGTTTCGTCATTGATGGCGACGGCCTGCGGACCGGCTATGCGACCGGCGGAGAACCGTTGATCGCGCTGGAAGGCGACTTTGCCGTCGAACGATTGCTGCCGCGCGGGTTTCACACGCATGCCCTCTCGTCCAAACTCCCCGGCGCGTTGCGGCTCCCTTCCCAGGAAGAGCTGCCCGGCCCGTTCATCAGCGTGGCATTGGCGGGCGACGAATGGAGCGGCTATCTGCGGATCTCCGACAACGGATTTCAGACCGAGAACGTCACGTTTCTCGGCCAGCGGCAGCCATCATGGCAGACGCTGGGCGACATCGCGGTGGCCAACGGCATTCAGCGCGTGGCGTATGAGATCGCCACCAGCGACCTGAATCCCAACTTCCCCCCGCGCACCGGCGTGGCCAGGGCCGGTGGAAAGACGCTGCCTCCGCACGACGAAGGAATTGACAAGCGAAGCTGGTTCAGCCTGACGGGAATTGTCAGCCACGATCAATCGGGCCAGCCTATGGACGATCTGCAGCGGTTCGCGAGCCTGTTTGCTGATCTGGCACCGACCGGCGCGAAAGAGGCCTGGCGACGCGTTGGCGGCTGGCTAGCCGGGAGTGTCGCGAGTTACAAGGCGGGGTCGGGTGGAGATCCCGTGAGCAGCGATCATGTGCAACTTATCAACTGGCTGCTGGAGCGGCGGCTCCTGTCGAATCGCCTTGCGGACGATTCGGAACTGGCGGCGCTGGTCGACCGGTATCGCCAGGTCGAGGCATCGCTGCCGTTTCCTCGTTCATGCAACAGCATGGATGAACGTGGCGTTGCGCCCCTAAACTACGCTTTGAATATTCGCGGTGACAATGACCGACGCGGCGACCGGGTGCCGCGAGGCCTGCCGCGATTCGCCGCCGTGTTCCGATCACTCTCTCCAAACGCCGACGCGGCTGACAACTCGCACAGCGGTCGTCTGGACCTGGCTGAGTTTCTGACCGATCCACGGAATGGACTCGCGGCCCGCGTTTATGTCAATCGTGTCTGGCAGTGGGTCTTCGGCCATGGTCTGGTGAGAACTTCCAACGACTTCGGGCATCTGGGAGAACACCCTTCGCACCCGGAGTTGCTGGATTACCTGACGCGCGAGTTTGTCGCCGACGGCTGGTCGACGAAACGCCTGATCCGTCGGCTGGTGCTGAGCCGCACGTTCCGACAATCGGGCGAGGTCTCCGTAGAGGCCGCGGCTGTCGATCCGTTCAACCGCTGGCTGCACCACTATCCGACACGGCGGCTCGAGGCGGAGGCCATTCGCGATTCCCTGTTGGCTGTCTCCGGTCGGCTCGATCGAAAACTCTACGGCCGGCCCATCAATCCGCAGCGTCAGGTTGAAGACCCGGGGAAGCGATTGTTTTCCGGTCCGCTCGACGGGAACGGCCGGCGCTCGATTTATCTCGAAGTGTCGATCATGGACCGTTCGAAGTTTTTGCAGAGCTTCAACGCGCCCGATCCGAAGCTCCCCACGGGTCGCCGCGACGAAACCAACGTGCCGGCCCAGGCGCTCGTGATGCTCAACGATCCGCTGGTACTGGCGTTGGCCGATCAGTGGTCATCCCGTCTCTTGGCGGATGACAGCCCCTCGGTCGAACAGCGCATTCGGTCGATGTTCATGCAGGCCCTGGGTCGTCTGCCGGAAGCAGAGGAGTTGGCCCGCTGGGCGACGCTCATCAAGAGCCTGTCCACCGGCGACAACGTGCTGGCCGACCGCGACGCGTGGAAGCACGCGGCGCACACGCTGTTCAATCTGCAGGAGTTTACCCATTACCGATAAGGATCGGTGTGGGACCAGTCGTCTCGATTTAGGCCGCGAACCGACGTTAGATCGCGGAGCGATCCACGACTATCGGCTTCAAATGGAACTGTGCCAACCCTGATTGCGATTCGCCCCGAAGGTTTTCGATGACATCTCACTTCTCCGTCACGCGTCGCCAGCTTCTGCAAACCACATCGACCGGTTTTGGCTGGCTGGCGTTGGCCGGGTTGATCGGAGAAGAGGCCCGCGCCGAAGCGTTGCCGCGCTTGCCCAAAGCGCACTTTCCGCCAAAAGTCCGCAGCGTCGTCCTTTGCTTCATGGATGCTGGGCCCAGCCATGTGGACACGTTCGATCCCAAGCCGATGCTGAAAAAGCACGAAGGGGAGAAGGTCGGCGACCAGTCGACCAACAAGTTGTACTCCGACCCGAACCGGATGTGGCTCCCCAGCCCCTGGGAATTCCGGCAGCGGGGCGAAAGCGGTCTTTGGGTCAGCGATTTGTTCCCTCACATTGCCGGTGTGGTCGATGAGATCTGCGTCGTCCGTTCGATGGTCGGTCACCTGCCGCTGCACGGGCAGCAGAACCTGTTGCTGCACACCGGCCGCGTGACGGGTCAGCATCCCAGTCTCGGCGCGTGGGTGTCGTACGGACTGGGAACCGAGAATCACGACCTGCCCGGGTACGTGCTGCTGAACAACGACTGGGTGCCCAATGGCGGAATGGAAAACTTCGGCAGCTCGTATCTGCCGGCCAGCCATCAGGCGACCATGGTGCGGGCCAAGGGAACACCCGTTGACAATATCGTGCCTGCCGACGCCGCCAACCTGCAGCACCGCAAGCTGGCCCTGCTTTCCGACCAGAACGCGGCCTTCGCCGGCAAGTCGTCGGACGCCGCCGCGATCGAAGCGGCGATCACCAATTACGAAACCGCGTTCCGCATGCAGACATCGCTGCCGGACGTCGTAGACATCAGCCGCGAGCCCGCGCACATTCAGGCGATGTACGGCATTGGCTCGCGGGACGAACACCAGAACTACTACGCGATGCAGGCGCTGCGCGCGCGAAGGCTGGTCGAGGCGGGTGTGCGATTCATTGAAATCACCTGCCCCAGCTTCGACGGCAACAACTCGCCGTGGGATCAACACGGGGCGCTCAAAGCGAACCATGAGAAGAACGCCCGCATCACCGAGCAGTCGGTCGCCGCGCTGATTCGCGATCTTGGGCAGCGCGGCCTGCTGGAAGAGACGCTGGTGGTTTGGGCGGGGGAAATGGGACGCACGCCGCACCACCCCGGCAAGGACGGCCGCGATCATCACATCAACGGATACTCGATCTTTCTGGCCGGCGGCGGCATCCGCGGCGGCATGACCTACGGATCGACCAACGAATTTGGAGAAGCAGTCGCGGAGAACCCCGTCACGATCCACGACATTCACGCCACGATCCTCCACCAGATGGGGGTCGACCACGAGCGTCTCACCTACCGCCACGGCGGCCGCGACCACCGCCTGACCGACGTCCACGGCCGCATTCTGAAGGACATCCTCTCATGACGACAAGTGCCCGCATTTCTTCCCGCGATTGTCGACGGGCATTCTTCTCGCTGGTGATGCTGATCTGCCAGGCAACCATCGGGTTGGCCGAGGAGAAGGCGTCGACGATCGGCACGTCGCCGTTGGGACGCTACCTGCTGGTCGCCAGCGAAGGACTGTATGTCGTCGAGCCGGACGGCAGTTGCTCGTGGTCCTACAACCCCGAACCGTACAAAGGGCAAGGCTGGGTTGAATACGACGACCTCGTCTACGACGGCTGTGCGTTGCCCGACGATCGATTTCTCTTCGCAACGCACCGTTACGTGCGGGAAGTCGACCGCCACGGCAAGACCATCTGGGAGTACCGCGTGAAGGGAACCGCCGAAGTGAAAGCCTGCGTGCCATTGCCCGACGGGGGAGTCGCTATTCAGAACAGCGAAGAACAAGCCATTCTGGAACTGGAGCGCGGCACGGGGAAAATCCTCCACCGCGTCCCCGTGCCCGCGAAAGGGACGAACCACACCCGGTACAATTCGATGCGTCTGACGCCCGACGGCCATTATCTGATCGCACTGCGGGCGGAAAATCGGTTTCTGGAAATCACCCGCGATGGAAAGACGATTCAATCCTTCCCGGTCGACGGCTTGCCATGCTGCATTCAGCGTTTGGCCCGCGGCGACACATTGTGTACGGGCGAATTCGGTCTGGTCCGTTTCAATCGAGCGGGAGAAAAGGTCTGGTCGTTCAGCCGGAAAGACGCCTCCCCCCAGTTCCCGATCATCTATGCCACGGGCATCCACGCGTTCGCGGACGGGCGGTGGTTGATCAGCAACTCCGACTGGCATTACCTGGAAAAAGACCAGAACCGCGTGCAGGCGTTCGTGATCGATGCCGACAAGAACATCACGTGGAAATTGCCGGCGACGGCATTCGGCGCCTGGAAGAAAAGCGAAACCGAGCCGCGCACTGGTTTCGTGGAACACCGTGTCTGTCTCATTCAACCGTTGCCGGAATAGTCACGCCGCAGGCAGGAAAAGAGCGCGGGCGAAAAAACCGAAGTAAGAAACGGGCCACCCAGAAATGACCAGTAAAAAATGTAGCCGAGTTCTAGTCGCGGGGTCCACTTCATCCCCGGCAGGAATCACTTGATCTCGTGAGTCAGTGCTGAGGCAGCTGCGCAGTCCATCGATAGCGAGTAGACAATGGCTCCACCACGAATCCGCAAGGCCACCTGAGCCGTCGTCCCACGAAGAGAACGGATGTCGTCCTTCGTCTTCCATCTTACTTCTGATCTCACCGCGTCTGTCGTGATGGAAATGGAATCGGCAAAGCCAAAACCAGCCAGCTCAGTTCCGTTTTCATCGAGCAAGGCGACCGTCACTTCTCCCGCACCGCCACGCTGTTCGACGTTCAGCAGGAGCCGGTCACCGCGGAATGGCAGCGGCTTGGTCGTCAGTTGTCCGATGGCTGCTTTCTCCGACGACTGCAGTCCGGCAAATCCGTCGCGACGCAGTTTGGCGACGCCGATGGTTCGATTGCCGAACGGGCTCGGCTGAGTTTGCTGGCGCGAGAAGGCGTTGAAGTAGATCAGCATCTCGTCGCCGACTAGAAACGGCTCGTTGTGGAGCGGCACGGCACCGGTCGCGTAGTAACTGCTCGGCGGGCCATGCGGAATGAAGTTCTCGCGATGGTTGATCCAGCTCCATTCGCCCCCGTCGTGTCGCGCGGCGAGCATCACCGTGAAGGCTCCCTTCGGCTTGTCCATGCCGCACGGGAAGCCGAGGTCTTGATTGCCATAATTGAACGGGATCATGCACTCGACCGCCGGAGCCTGAACGTCGCCCGGTGTGATCTGCTTGGCCGGTTCGGCGGGCGACCACGTCTTCAGGTCACGGCTGTAGCTGAAGGACGGATAGGCCCAACCGCCCGATCGCGTGTAGGCCATCCAGCGCTGGTGACGATGATCGGGCACCACCAGCAACCGATCACCGCCGCCCGACGGCAACGACTCCAATCGTTCGAGCGGCTGTTCCCAGTGCAGGCCGTCCGGGCTGTAGGTGATGTACTCGCCCCGCGCCGCTGCGCAGCGATCGATGAATTGCTGCGGGCGCCCGAGCGAACCGCTGACGGCGTGGTTATCCCAGTAATGTACCGACTCCCAATGCGCGATCATCTTGTAGCGACGATTCTGGTTTGGCTCGCGATCGTCGCGCAGGATCGTGTAGCCATCGAAGTTCGTCAGAGCCCCCTTGGTCTGCTCGGCCGCGTGCTGGCCGGTCAAGACGATGTTGTTGTCCTTGCGGCCGCGATACTCGATCAGCCCCAGCTTCGGCTTCCGCCAGTGAATGCCGTCATCGGATTCGGCGTACTTGCCGAGCATCGACTCGACCGCCGGACGATCGGCGTCGGAGCGAGGCCGGAACGTGAAATCATCGCCGCGTCCCCACACACCCGCCGCCGCGATGTCGTGCGGCCCGCGCCCATTGTGCCCCATCGTCATTGTCACATACCACAGCCGAAAGCGACCGTCTGGCTCACGGATCACGTTGCCCCACGCACAATCGGTTTCCGTCTTCGGATCGTCAGGCCAGATGATTGGCTTCTCAAGCGGTAGAGCCTGGTTGTGAATCCGCGTCAGTCCCTCCTGCTTCGCAATCCAGTGATTGTCCACGAACAGGTACAGATTGGGATCGTGCGTTGTTCGAGCTGCGCCGACCTTGCCCTCTCGCTCGTTCGACGGCGCCTTCCAGCGGACGACTTCCAGATGCGTTTTGTCGTCGGCGCCGCGATACGAGTACGACGTGACAAGTGTGCCGTCGACGAGCTGCACCGTCGGGCCGAAGCCGCCCCCCTGGTACTTGCCCACCGGGGTTTTCGTGTCGATCTGGAGGCGGTCGTGAGCGAAGTCGAACTCGAAGCCGTCCTCGGTTTCGGTCCCAATGATGGCTCGCACGCCGAGCGGCGGCTTGAGGTCGCGAACCGTGAACGTTAGCAGCAGCCGCTTGTCTTGCAGCCGCAGCAGCGACATGTACATCTCGCCGTAGTCGCCGAAATCGCGGATGCGGTCGAACGTCTTCGCACCGTCGGATGACGAAAACAAGATGAAGTGGTCGGCCTGATCGTTCCCCGCTTTGATCGGCCGGTCCTTGATCGGCAGTTCGTTGCTGTCGACGCGAACCAGCGCCCAGACTTTGCCCGAGCGAGCCTGCCACAGCCACGTCTCGCCGCCGAAGAAGCCGTACTGACTTTTGAAATCCTTCGGCTCGCACTTCTGCGACTTGTCCCAGGTTTGGCCGTCATCGGTTGATCGCCAGACGTAATACGGTCCGCCCCCACCGTCGTAATCAACACCGAGCAGCAGCGTCCCGTCGGCCAGTTCCAGCACGTTGCGAGTCGTGTGATTGCTGGCCTTCGGCTTGATCTGTTCCGATTCGGCCCGCGTCGATTGCCACGTCCGGCCGCCGTCCGTCGAGCGATGCAGGAAGCCTGTCGTGTAGCCCCATTCGTTGCGCACGTCCTGCGCCAGCAAATGGCCGGTGATGAAGACGGTGCCGTTCTTGAGCACCGTCAGATACGGTTCGCGGCCGAGCAGATCGAGCGACTGAGGACCTGCCCACGTTCGGCCGCCATCCGGCGAACGAAACAGCAGCGTCTGCTCCATGACCTTGTTGCCATCGCGTTTGTGCTGATGAAACGCCGTCAGCAGCAGTTCGCCGCTGGGCAACCTCGCGATGCAGGGCTTGTAGTCGTCCGGTTCACCCAAGGGGATTCGCTCGGCGACAAGTTTGTCCGCCGCCAATGACTTTCGATCGGTCACAGCAAGCGCAGAAAGCAAGAAGGCAGCCAGTAACATCCGCCACGGTGATGTGCGTCGCATGATGATTATCTCTCCTGTGTGAGTCCTTAGTCTTTGAAACGAATGGTCGCCAGGTGAGTCCTTTACGGAAACTGAATCGCGTACAGGTCGGCGTCTTTCATGACGAAGCGCAAGCGGATTGGTTTCCCGGCAAGTGCACTCACGTCACTCCCCTGCTTCCATCCTACCATTTGTCTGATCCTGTCGCCGTAGATCTCTGGGCAGTCTTCCAGTGCGAAGCCGGGAATTGGCTTGCCGCTAGCATCCTGAATTTCCACCTGGATCGAGCCAGCGGCACTGGTCGAGAAATTCATTTCCAGACACTTACCGGAGAAGGTAATCGGTCTGGTGTGCATCTCGCCGCCCTGGCTGTCCGCCCGAACTGACACGAATCCATCCATACGCACCGTGAACCGCCGCAGCCGCGTCGCGTTGTTGAAATAGCTTTCGGTGGCATAGAGCGAGAGTTCGGGTATGCCCTCCGCCGTGTCGGACTTCGTTTCGACAATGCCCCAGGCCGGCAAGTTGTTTCGTGAAATCCAGCAGTCGCTCCCCAATCCTGGCCGGATGAAGGCTTCGCTCCGGCGGTGGAACTTCACGCCGTCCCGACTCGTCATGAAGACGGCGTCCGTAAGCCCCAGGCTGCCCGGCTCGGAATTGGAAAAACCAACAATCGGTGGAATACCCTCCATCGTTTGAGAAGTCCGCGACCTGACGTATCGCATCGGGAATCCTAAAAAAAGATGCGGCGCCCGCTGATAAGGAATCACGGCGTTCGTATAGAGCTCTTCCTCTGCCGCCCCGGGGTATTCCAACCAAACGGGATCGGTCCAGTGGACAAAATCCGTCGATGTGCAGGTCACGATCGCGCGTCGACCGTCGCGAGTGTCGCGGTGAAAGTCCACATAACGCTGACGCGTCGCATCCCAAAAGGCCAGATTCAAAGAATCAAACGCGCCCTTGGTGATGACTGGTTTCTCTTGCAGCGGCGACCAATGGATCCCGTCGGAGGACTGAAACGCCCCAAGCCCTCCCTGTTTCTGTGGCGTTCCCATAATGATTCCCACCGCCTTGTATTGCTGCTCGGGCTTGCAGGCCGGATTCGTATCCTTGAACGGTGCAAAGGCATGTGTGCCTTCTCCCTTCCAAACGATGTTGTTTTGTTTCGAGCCCTGGAACTCAAAAAGCCCCAGCATGGGCTTTGTCCAGATGATGCCGTCACTGCTCTCCGCGTAGCAGGTAAAGTCACTGGAAAACTGGCCGCTCTTGCCGTCGAGTTTCCAGCCCCGGTAGTACATTCGATAACGGTCTCCATCCTGAAACACGACGTGATACCCGCTGAGATTTCCTTCCCACGGACTGTCGTTGACGATCGCCACCTCACGGCGGACTGGCTCGTGAAGCGTTTGTTTTACATTGTGCAAGTTGGCGATGAGATAGTCGTCAACCAACGGCTCCAGGCGCGTTCCGATATCGATCGGCTCCGCTGCTCTGG
>CAMATH010000147.1 GCA_945860955.1 Planctomicrobium piriforme | reverse complement strand
GAGGTGATCTCCGAATACTAAATGCCGCGTCCGCACCAAC
Organism: Planctomicrobium piriforme; assembly: GCA_945860955.1. GTDB lineage: Bacteria > Planctomycetota > Planctomycetia > Planctomycetales > Planctomycetaceae > UBA10511. The sequence goes on along the minus strand of CAMATH010000147.1, from coordinate 19,920 downwards.
CGCCTGCAAGGCCGCCAGCAACCGACCGCCGCCGCCGAATCCGCCAGCAGGCTGCAACCCGGATGGAAATTCGAAGAAATTGAAATCGAGATGTGCGGAAAGTCGGTCACAAGTTCGCCGGCTTGGCAGTGCAACAGGTGGCGTGGTGGTGCGGGATTGGCGGTGTCCGGTTCTATCACCGGAGCCTACGCGGGAATAAAATTGGAATACCACCTATGAAGGACAACTCGATGAAATCCATCCTCGCACTCCTCACCACCCTGCTGCTCTCGCCTCTGGCGGGATTGCACGCCGACGACATCGACCTCGTCCGCGATGGCAAGACCGACTTTTGCATCGTCCAACCAGCGATGTCATCGAAAGTGGACGGTTATGCCGTAACACGACTCGCGGATTACCTCAAGCAGATCACCGGTGCGGAGTTCCCCGTGCTGGAAGCGAATGCGGTGGGTGAAAGGAGCCATTGCCTGTTTGTTGGTATCAGTCCGGTCGTCGTCGAGCGGCTGGGGGGCAATCCACTGGAGATACTGCAGGACCAGGAACATGCCGCGAGGAGCAAGGGAGGCGACGTGTTCCTTTATGGCAATGGCATCCACGGCAACCTGCACGCCGTCATGGAGTTTCTGGAGAACTCACTGGGCTGGCGCTGGTACTCCATTTTCGAGAATCCGGTCATTCCAGCGAAACCCAGCGTGACTCTGGGCGACTTCCATCGGAAGCGAGGTTTTGCTTTCGCGAGCCGCGAATTGACGCTCTACGGAAGTCAGGATTTCTACTTCCAGAACGGCATGAACATGTCCAGCGAGAGATGGGGCCGCGACCCGGCGTCTCCGTTCGTGCCCTACCTGCGCAACGACAAGTTCGTGCATAGCCTGTTCGCCTACATTCCGCCGTCGCCCGACACGGGCGAGTTCCGACGCGACTTCACCTGGCTCCCACGGACGGACTATTTCCAGGCCGCTCCGGAGTTCTTTTCGCTGGGGTTGAACGGCCACCGCGTGGCGAACATGCAGTTGTGCTTTGGCAATCCGGCGCTACGCCGGGAACTGACCGACAACGTGCTGAGGCACATCAAAGCCGTGCCCAACAATCAGATCATCACCATCGATGCCAATGACGTCCCTGGCAAGTTCTGTCACTGCCCGGACTGCCTCGCGATGGAAAAGAAGTATCAAAGCCAGGGCGGTCCGCTGTTCGACTACATTCTGGATCTTTGTGCCCAGTTAAAGACGAAGCATCCCAGCGTGTTCGTCAGGACTCTCGCCTACCGGCGAAGTCAGACTCAGAAGCCGCCGGCGCTGCCCGGCGGCGGCAAGCTGCCCGACAATCTGATCGTGGCTTTCGCTCCGATTGAGGACAGCTACTTCGCCGACTGGACGCATCCCGATGAACGAATCCAGGAGACGTATGCCGACCTGAAAGCCTGGAATGCCATCACGGCGCCGGGAACCCTCTGGGCGTGGCTCTATCCGAACCCGTTTGGGACAGGCATCGAGATGCCCGTCGGGAATCTGGAACGCAACATCAACCAGTTTCGGCTGATGCACCAAGCCGGCGTACGCGGCCTCTTCACCGATCACAACGAATACCTTCAGCGGGGCGGGTTAAGCGAACTACAGGTCTTCCTGTTCTTCAAGCTCTTCCGGGATATCGACTGCGATACCGACGCCGCCATCAAGGAGTTCACCGACCACCAGTACGGAGCCGCCGCCCCGCTCGTGCGGAAGTATCTCACCGCACTTGAGCAGGGTCGCAAAGAGATGCGGGAGCTGCCGCCGGGGACATTCCATTCGGATAATCTGGACGATCGAACGTTTCCGTACCTGACCGTCGAGAATATCCATCGCTGGCAGACCTGGTTCGACCAGATGGAGCAACAGGTGGCCGATGCGCCGGAGCGGCTTCTCAACCTGCGGTTGCTGCGCCGGGAACTTGACTTCGCCACGCTCTGGAAGTGGTTCGAGCTGAAGAAGACGCACCCAGACTATTTCCGTGATCATCTTCCGTATGCGGCCAGGATTACGGCAGTGAATAATGTCAAAGCGCCCGAGGGGACGCAGCCGCCTGCGCCGATGGGCGCGGGCACGCTGGAGGACCTGTTGGCCATGATCGCCGGCGGCGGTCAGGTGAAACCTCTGCCCAAGCAATTCGACGACATTGATCCGGCACGCATCAAGCAGTTTCTCCCGCGCAATTACGGCTACGGGTTGCAGCCGAAAATACTTCCCGACCAGGACGCGGCCTTCGGCTATGCCGCCACCGTAGACCTTCCGGATCTGCCCTTCGAAGTGGGCTTTTACCAATGGCTTTCGCGCAATCCTCCGCCCGGCCAGCCGTCAGGGATTGATGTAGTGCGGTTGAAGCTTAACAAGGATCAGATCACGCCCGGCGAGTACCGTTTGTATGAGCTTGGCGAGATCGTGGTGACTTCGGATTCCTGGATCTGGTTCTCGGCCAAAAGCTGGGTGACGCGGCTTGAGATCGGAACACGGGTTTACGAACCCGGCGCGGCCAATGCCTGGCACGCCTGGGTTTCCCTGAAATTGGACGGGCCGTCATACGGCGGGAAAGCGGACAAAGACGAAGTGCTGTGCGACCGAATCATCCTGGTGAAGAAGCCGTAACGCGGCACATGAGCCGGGGGGCAAAAAGGGGGATATAGCGCGTTCTTGACTTGGCGACTCGCGTCGGCTGACCTGCGACGATGCCACGGACCGCTCGAGCCGCTGTTGGCGGGATGATCCATCACGACTTGAATCGCGGGAACCGCCGCGAGGCGGTGTTCCACAAGCCGGCGGACTTCGACGCCTTTGTGGCGGCGATGAACGACGCCCAGCGTCGGGTTTCGCGAGCATTGGAAATGGTCGAACGTGCCCGGGTGGTTGTCCGCTGATGACCGGCTGCTCTGGCGTGGTGGGAGCGAGGCAACGAACCGCTCTCGATCGGCGACTTGCGGCGATTGCGTCATTTGGTGGATGGCCTTTCCCTGGCCATCGACAGTCACAAGAATTCAATCGATCGCATTATTGGCGTCAGTGGTGTTTTGCCGTGTGATGGTCATCACGACATCGAGAGGCGTCTTGACGTCCGGCCCTTGGACCGTCCCGCCGTCGTCTTTACGGTCCGCTCCCACCGAGTAGACGGCATAACCGCGATCGGGCAGCTCAAGGTAGCGCAACGGCTGGCCGTCGAACGGGTCTTCTGGCACGCCACCGGGCAGTTCGACAGATACTTCCGCGAGAGAAGTCGGCAACGCGCCGTTGTGTTTCAGCCGGTAACGCTCCACCGCCAGCACCGTGCGGGCAAGTCGAATGCGGGCAACCGCCCGCGCCCCCGAGTTGACAATTCGAGCGGGTTCCGGAAGCATGACCGCCGAAATCACGAGTTTCTCATCAAGCACAGTCGCAGTCTTGGGTCTCTTCATCCCGGCCGCTGCATCGAGCGCCTGCGGATAGGGCAAGTCCATCAGCGCGACGAGCTTCGACAGGAATTCCAATGCGAAGGCGAAATCTCCCTCGAGATGGCCCTGCGAGCGATAACGGCGAAGCATGTCAGGCGCCAGTTCAGAACCGCCTTCGCTCATGGCCATCGCTTCGGCGAGTTTCTCGTCCGACGATTGGAAGGCGGCCACGAGGTTGGCGCGCTCGCCCAGCATCGCTCGCCGGAAGCTCACGGCTGGCTCGGCGTCACGCAGTGCGGTGAGCAGGCTGAGCAGTTCGGCGTCGGAAAAGCTCCTCTGATTGAGAGACTCCTGCAACCCGTCAATTGCCTGCTCCAGACTCGCTATCTCCACGAGCTTGGAGACGGATAGTGGCTCCTTGTCCAGTGAGCGAGCCAGGCGGAAACCGGCAAGGATGGCCGTGGTGGCGGCAGTTGTGTGCCCGCGCGCAGCCTGGCTTGCGGCTTCCTGCCGCAGCAACTTCGCAGAGGTCCCAATCTTGGAGCGGTGTGGCAACAGAGCGGCCATGCCATCCGTGAGCTCAACGGGATAACGGCAGTGTGGGCGGTCAGCGGCCTTTCGCAAGAGGGCTACGGCCTCCTGGTTATCCGCCAGGGAGTATGCCTGGTTATCGTTGTTGAAATTCAGCGCGGCGAACGCCTGCGCATAGATTGGCGCCGCGTTCTGAGCAACTGCAGGCTCCTCGTACATTCGGCTCAATTGGTCGAGCGTGACCGGATCGCCGGCGCTGGCAATGGCGGCGAGATGATCGCTGATTGCAACGGCCGCGCTCGCGGCAGGACGGGAGGAGGTCTTCGTCTGTCCGCAGCCGCCAGCGACGAGAAACAGCAGGAAACCGCCGATGAAGAGGAGGTTCAATGGGACTTTTGATCTCACTGGTCGCACCGAGTGTTCATTCAGAATTCTGTTGCCGAACTGGTATTCGACCGCCGAAGTGCGGCTGAATCATTCAAGTTGTAGGGGCGCGAACCGAATTTGGCGAATTTTTGTGCAGCGGGCAAGACGGGGGGCATTGCGAGTTCTTGACTTGGAGACTCGCGTGGGCAAACCTGCAAGGCTGCCACGGACCGCTCGAGCCGCTGTTGGCGGGATGATGTATCACGCTATCACGGTTTGAATCGTGGGAACCGCCGCGCGTCGGTGTTCCACAAGCCGGGGGACTTCGACCCCTTTGTGGCGGCGATGAATTACGCCCAGCGTCGGGTTTCCCGAGCATTGGAAATGGTCGAGCCTGCCCGGCTGGTTATCCGCTGATGACCCGCTGCGCTGGCGTGGGACGCCGGCGCCGCGTGATGCGGCGTGGTGGGAGCGTGTTAACGAACCGCGCTCGAGCGGCGACTTGCAGCGATTGCGACATTCGGTACCGCGTGGTCGGCCGTTCGGCAACGACGACTGGCCGCGCCCTACCGCCCAGGCTTTGGGCCTGGAATCGTGTTTGCGACCGCCAGGAAGACCGAAAGAAGTCCTGAAAATCACTAGGTCTCCCTTTTATGTCCCCGGTCGCCGAATTCGATCTTTGGTTCCGCCGCGGGGCGGACGTACGCCAGATGCAGTTTGAACCCCACTTCCCCCCCGGATACAATCGACTGCGACCAGGATGGTCGTTCCTTTCGGCAGGTGACGCCACGACGCAGGTTGATCCCGGAGACGATCCGTCTCCATTGAGGGTGCGCACGCTTATGATCCTGGCTCGCTTCGGATCCGCAGCAGTTTCCCGGCGACTTTCCCGCGTTCTCTGCCTCCTGTCGGCGATTTGCGTCGTTCTATCGTTCGTCGCACCGCGTCCTTCCTACGCTGCGGATGACGCCCCGGCGGCCGAGAAGCCTCAGCCCCAGGGACCGATTGGCCAGTTTCTGACGCTCCCCGGAACACTCGACGACGTCGCGTTCGGCAAAGTGAGCCGGGCCGCACTGGCGCTACAGAACCGAGCGCAACAGGAGGGTCGGCGGGGCGTGCTGGTCATCGAAGTCCCGCCTGGTTCCAGCCCGTTTCATCAGGTCCGGGGAATGGCGAAGTTCCTGTCCACCGACCTGCCGGGTCTCAAGACGGTCGCCTGGGTGCCCAAATCGGTCACCGGCTTCCATACGGTCCTGGCGCTGGCGTGCCAGGAGATCGTTCTCGCACCCGATGCCGATCTGGGAGACATCAGCCTGGGAAAATCCCTCGATCCCGATGAACAGGCGTTTGTCCTCAACCTGGCCAATCGTCGCCACAACCGCGCGATCAATGAAGCTCTGGTTCTAGGCATGATCGATCGGCAACGGGAGTTGTTGTGGGTCCAGATCGACAAGGGGGCGAACGGACGGGGTGAACGGGAGTCGAAGATTGTCTTGCGAAACGAACTGGATGAATTGCAGCGGTCGGGTGTGCTGATACCCGAGGTTCGCACGATCAAAGAGGTTGGGGCGGTCGGGGTGTTCTCGGGGGAACGTTGCCGAAATTTCAAGTTTCTCGCGACCAATTCGGCGACCAGTCGGGCGGAGGTGACGGATCTTTACTCACTTCCGCGCGAGGCGATGCGCGAAACCGAGACGACCGGCGAATCCCCCCGGGCGATTGTCATTCGGATTGATGGTCCGATCGATGAGCAGTTGCAGCTCTTCGTTCAACGGCAGATTTCCCGGGCGATCGCGGCGGATCGGAACATGATTGTGTTTGAAATCGACTCGCCGAAAGGGGGCATGCAGCCGTGCCTGGAACTCGCCGCCACCATTTCCGAATTGAAACGGAGCAAGGTGCAGGCGGTCGGTTGGATTCCGCGCGGAGCGACCGGAGGCGCGGCGCTCCTCGCTATGGGCTGCGATGCCATCCACATGCGGGGCGATTCGCAGCTCGGCGGCGCGCAGCCCGCGTTGATTGATGACGAAGGTCGGCTGTTGGGAAACAGCGATACCCTGGTGCCCACCGTGGTGAATGAACTGGTCCGGTTGGCCGATTCCAAGGGACGCCCAAAGTCGCTGGCGGCTGCGATGGCGGATAAGGATCTGCAGGTCTTTCGCGTGACCAACAAACAGAACGGCAAAGTCTGGTACATGTCCGACGCCGAACTGTTCGCCGCCAATGGAGAATGGGACCGCGGCGCGCCGGTCGCCGAGTGTGAAGGGGAGCGGGTGCTGACCGTGACGGGAACGCGGGCGAATGAACTGCTGCTCGCCGAGCCGCCAGCACAGGACTTTGACGAACTCAAAGCGCGACTTGGAATCCCGGCGACCGAGCAGGTCGAAATCTCGGGGCGCACTTGGGTCGATTCGCTGGTCTTCACGCTGAACCGTCCCGCGATGACGGGGTTTTTGTTGTTCCTGTCGTTCGTGGCGATCTACTTTGAATCGCACTACCCGATTGGCGTGTTTGGAATCTTCGCGACGGTCTGTATCGGGCTGTTTTTCTGGAGTCGGTTTCTGGGAGGGACGGCGGGCTGGCTGGAGGTGGTGTTGTTCGTGCTGGGGATTGGCTGTCTGATGATGGAGTTGTTTGTCGTCCCCGGGTTTGGCGTATTTGGAGTCGCTGGGATCGGGCTCTGCCTGGCTTCGCTGGTGCTGGCAATGCAGACGACAGTCATCCCTTACACGTCGGGTGCGATGCGGGGTTTCGCGGGTTCGGTCGGAACGATCGCGGGGGCGTTCGCGGGAGTCGTGGCTCTGGCCGCTGTCGTCGGACGCTATCTTCCGAGCATCCCGTTTCTCAATCGAATGATTCTCACTCCGCCGGGGTTTGATCCGGATGAAGTGGGGCCAAAGTTGCGACCGGAACTGGCGGGCGACCAACCGAACCCGGCACTGGAGCGGGACGCGACGCTCGTCGGCAAAAAGGGAAAATCGGTCACGGTACTGCGGCCTGCGGGGCGCGCGCAGATTGGCGACGATTACGTCGACGTCGTCAGCGAAGGGGCGTACATTCCCCCAGGTCGGAATATCGTGGTGGTGGAGGTTGTGGGAATGCGCGTGGTGGTGCGAGAGACGACCTGACACACGTCGGCAATTCGCCCGAATGGCTCCTCATCCGACATGTCGGCCACTGTTTCCCCGAATGCGGGGATAGGGGGCACCCACGATTCCATCACCTGCCACAGTCGGTGGCTGGGGCTCGGTCGTTCTACTCAGCGACGGTTTACCACCTGTCTACTTCACCCGCAGGAGCGTCGTCGCGACAATGTGGCGTACGGCGTTCCTACGACGCCGCGGTCTGGACATCTTCGGCAGAGTCGAGTGGAGACAGATTGAAACGCCGCATCGGAAACGGTTGCTCAACTGAATCGCTACCACCACGTCCGTAGACTCTCGCACGGCCGACTCGATGCGCTCGCTGGCCGTGGCACCCAATTTCGCCTCCAAGCGAGCCGTTGGAAAAAAACTGGCTGCGGCTTTGTGTGTGCCGGCCCCTGTGTCAACGCCTCTCCGGTGAGAAAATCTCGACGCGGTCCGCTTCCGTCAACAACGGCGCTTGCAGTCGGCGCGGCGCGCCGACGTCCTTGAACAGGAGATCTCCATGATTCAACAACTTCTCGGCTCCCGCTTCATTCAAGAGCATGTTGGATTCGAGCCGCTTCTGCATCTTCAGGCCGACCCGGGCGGGGATGTTGGAATCGAGGGTTCCTTTGATCGTGTCGCGGCTTGGTTCCTGCGTGGCGAGGATCAGGTGAATTCCCGCCGCCCGGGCCTTCGCCCCCAGTCGGCAGATATGCCCTTCAATCGCCTTCCGCTCGACCCGGTCCCGGCAGATCAAATCGCGGTATTCATCGCAGACACAGACGATCCGCGGGATCACTTCCCCCGTGCGTGCCGCATAGGCGGCGATCGAATCGTCGCCGTCAAACTTTCGATATCGCGCTTCCATTTCTTCGACAAGCTGCGCGAGAACGGCGGCAGTCGACTGTTCGTCGGGAAAGACGAGCGGTCGCCACAGAAACGGGGATCCCTGGAGGGTGTAAAACGCGTTTCGCTTGGGATCGATTACCAGCAACCGGAGTGTCGCGGGGGTGTTCGTCACCATCAGGCCGGCGAGCGCCAGTCGCAGCCATTCGCTCTTCCCGCTCCCGGTCGTACCCGCCGCCAGAATGTGGGCGTGGTCGGGTCGGGCGAGGTCGGCACAGACTAGCTTTCCCATCAGATCGACCCCAATCGGAACCACCGACCCGCCCTGTTCCGACCTCGGAGTGGGAAGTTGCGAGCGGATCTCGCGGAAATACACCGTCTGTCGATCGGGACGCTGCACGTCGATCACCAGTCGGCCCGCGTCGCGCTGGATGAACGGTTCCGAGGCGAGTTGAAGCCGCATCTGAAGTTCGGCGGCATGTTTCTCCACCGACCGCACTTTCATCCCCCGACCCAGCACGATCGGGAATCGTAAAAAAGTCGGTCCGACAATGGGTGGCCCGTCGAGCTGAACGTTGACACAATACTCGGCGAGTGTGGCGATCAGTTGCGCTCCCATGTCGAGATGCTGTGGCAACACCGCTCCCACGTAGGACGATTCCCCAGACAGCGATTCTGACGAACCGGCTTCCGGTCGCTCGATTGTTCCGCCGGTTGCATTGTCTTCGGCGACAGTCGGCGCCACCCCCGCAAGCTGTCCGATCAGCGCGACCAGCCGGTCTTTGGCGGCCCCCAACTGGGATGCGTCGAACAGTCGCTCAGACATCCCGGGTTGAAAGCTCACGACGGCCAGTGCCCCCACTGGTGGTGCGGAACCGGCGTTTGTTGCGTCACTGCCCGCGGCCTGGGCGGTTGTCGATGTGATCAGCAGATGGTACAGGCACGCCTGCCCCAGGTCGGCTTCCGGCGCAGTCTGCCCCAGTTTGAGTTCAATGGCGCACCAGGCTCCGGTCTCCTCCAGCCGCACGATGGCGTCGGCGATTCCGACCAGGCGAACGGAGTCGGTCCACCCCGGTTCACGCAATTCACACACCAACTCCTCTTCGAGAGATAAGGCATTCGACAACGTCCGCCAGGGTACCGCTGGCTCACCGCGCTGTCGGGGCGACTTCTGGCGGATCGCCCAGCCGAGCTCAGCCAACCAGTCACTCGCCGACCGCATCGCGTGCCAGAATGTCAGCACACGGGGCGCAATCGAATGGAGTTTCGCCCGTTCGCGCGACAGTCTCGGACCGACAAACCGGGTATACAGTTCGTCGGCCAACGTCTGTTTCCACACCTCCAGATCCGGCCCCGCGTCGGCGAGTCTGGCCAAGGGGCTGTCGCAGGACTCATTCCCCACCAGCCACGTTAAGCCCTCGTGGAACCAGCTCCCCAGCAGCGCGGTCGACGGGGATCCCGTCCCCCCGGAACCGGGTCCGCCAGCCGCCAGATACAACGCGTCTCGAACGGCACTGACAGTGAGCGAAACGGGCATGTGTTGAACCCCAAACGATGCGTGCGGATTGAACCCGGGCGAAGTCGCGGCACAGCGGTGGCACTAATCCTCCGCGTCCAGCGCGACCGCCGGCTCTCCCTCGTCGACCACCCGCAACAGGATCTCGGGTGGATCCCCCAACAGGGCGAAATGATCGGGATGCCGGTTGACGACACCAACCAGGTATTCAATCGGCCGTCCCAATGCCTCCGCCGCCGTCTGGATTTTCACCACATTTTCCCGATCCAACAGTGTACTGAGTGCTTCAATGTCGGCGGCGTCATTCGGGATCGCTTCACGACCATCCGCCCGGCCAAACAATTCGTCGACAAAATCGCGGATGGAACCGGGGAGGTTGTTGATCAACCACTCTTCCACCGTCCGCGGTGAAATGGTGTCGCCAGCCGACGCGAGATCTCCGGATTTGGCGTCGGACAGCAATTCACGCAACGCGTCGAGCGCCGCTAAGACCTCTTTCGAGGGATGGACGACCACCGCGCCGTGTTGTTGCAGTTCCTCGAGGTGCTTTTTCGCCGCCTTAGCCCCTTTGCTGATCGGCGAACGATCGTCCCGCACGATTAAAAGTCGCCGCAGACGTTGAGCGGCGAGTTGTGGCTTCAACCGTTTGAACCGGTTGGCGAGACTGTTCATGTTCGATTGCGTACAGACACTGAGTCCCGTGCGTTCGTCCGAACGCTGGAAGATCAGCGATACATCCGGAAGCAGTTCGTCACGTACGACGCCGCAGTCGGGAGACTGCAGTGCGACAAACAACGGCAGAGCGTGCCGCAAGATCTCCTCGGATTTATCGGGAGTGTTTTCCACAAGTTTGCGTTCAACCAGTGTGGACCAACGTTCTGAGAGGAACGTCGCGACGGGGTTCGCAACCGGTGGCTTTGTACCGGCCTGAATCGCGTCATACTTCTCTGCGCAGCGCGAGAGCAGTCGGCGTGGCGTGGTCGTGTTGCCGCCGAAAATCGAACGGAACTCCGATTCCTGAAAGGGCCAGAATTCCGGTAACGACTCGTGGGCTGGGAAATCGGTACCGGAAGCATCGAGCCGCGCTCGGATCACCTGCTTCGCCTCCTCCAGTTTCAGGGGATCGAGTGAGACGGCTCCCAGCGAGGTCATGCGATCGTAATCCGATTCAAACGAGCGTTTCTTCATGTCGTCGAAAAAGCTCGACAGCATGCACGAGACAATCAGTACATTGTTCGTTCCATCATGAATCGTGCTGGTCAACTGGCCAAAGGCGAACAGCCCATCTTTGTCGTCGGCACCGAGCTGCAGCGCTTCGACCTGATCGAAGCACAGCACAATTGGCAATCCAACCCCCGCGAGCCGACAGAGCATCCGCACCACGTACTTGGACTGGTCTTCCCGTTCTTCGTCGGTCCCCTCATCCAGCGCGAGATCCATTCGTTCCAGAGCCGCCTCGGGGAGTGACGCACCCCCCAGCCAGGCCCGCAGGTCTCTCAAGTGGCGGCGAAACGCGATATGTTCAAACGCGACCGCCGTGTTGCGATCGAGATCCAGATCGGTGGCGATCTCGTCGATCAGATCCTTGAGTCCGTCGGGAACCTCTTCGAGCATGTACTCGTACCAGCGCTCGAGATCTCCCTCGGCAGGGCGTTTTTCGGCGAACCGATGAAACAGGATCCGTTCGAATTGAGAGCGATGGTTGGCGACGGGGCGAAACCAGTCGTCGACCAGCGTCCGCCGAACCGTCCGCCAGATCATTCGGGGACTGGTTTGCAACCGGACCCAGACAAACAGGTTTTCCTGGCGATACGTGGAACTCGGGGCTTGCGGTGCCAGTTGCGCCCGCAGCCGGCGGAGCAGATGGGTTTTTCCCGCGCCCGCTTCCCCATGAATCAGGAGTGACGCCGATCGCCCCGTTTGGCGAACCTGCGCGAGTCCACGCAAACATTCGTCAAAGACCGACGCATGAATCGTCGCCACGTCGGCGGGAGCGTTTTCCCAGGGCGTGGCGACAATCATCTCGCGAAACGGATTGACGCGTGGCAGTGACCCGGTCGAGTTACCCATTGTTTTGCCTCAGTGCCATTCCCACGAAGTAGTTTCCCGCACCATCAGTCACCAGCAGGTCGCGTTCTTCCGTCGACAGATTCCCGACGAAGTTGTGGCGATGCAGCGACAATCGGCCGGCTCGCGACAGCGCGAGCGCGGTCTGGTCGAATTCCTCTTTCGAAACCCCCGCCACCCGCCGGAGTTCCCCAGCCCCCACCAGCGCTCCGCGCTCGGCTCCCGGTGCGATCCGTTTCATCAACGCGATCAAATCGAAAGTGGCCGCTTGCGACGTGACCGTGGTTTCGGCCCGGGTTCCAGGCACACCACCAAATCGAACTCCCGCCGACTCCACCATCTGCACAATCGCCCGCCGCAGCTCTTCTTCGGAAACCTGTGCCCTCTGCAGCTTCTCGACCACCAGGGCCAGCGATTTCTCGACCTCCTGCAAATACGGTTGGGGCGAGACCGGCCGAATCGCGAACAACGGTTCCTTCGCCTTTCCCAGCGGGGGATGCGAAAACAGTTGGCCCGCAGCTCGCAATTCTTCGAGAACCGTATCGCACTGCGCGGTTTCGAGTGAGCCGGCCACTTTCCGCAGCGGGGCGAGTTTCTGCGGTCCTTTGGTCTCCAGGAATTTCAGGATCTCGGCACGAACCGCCGCAATCTGATCGCGATCCCAATAACGTGGCTTTCCGGTTTTCGCCTTCGGTGGAAAACGAAACAGCCTTCCCGCAGCGACCCCTTCTTCCAGCAGGGGCATCACCTCTCTTTCTGTGGCCGCCGTCGCACCCGCGATCCGGGCGGCGAGTTCCTGCGCCGTGAGTGGAGCGTCGGCGGCATGGAGAGTCTCTGCCAGGCCAGCGCGTACGATCGCGATGAGATCGCGATCCCAGTAGCGCGGCTTCCCGGCCTTCGTCTTCGGTGGATATCGAAACAGCCTTCCCGCCGCGATTCCTTCTTCCAGCAGGGGCGTCACGTCTCCTTCAGTGGCCGCCGTCGCTCTGGCGATCCGGGTGGCGAGTTCCGGTGCCGTGAGTGGAGCATCGGCGGCATGGAGAGCCTCTGCGAGGCCAGCGCGTAAGATCGCGATGAGATCGCGATCCCAATACCGCGGTTTTCCGGTCGCCTTTGCCGCCGGTATTCGGTACAGCGTCCCTGCCGTCACGTACTCCTCAAGAATCGGTTCAAGTTGCGCCGCGGGAATTTTGTGCGGAGACAACAGCGATTTCACCAGTGTCGACGCGGCGAGTGGAGCGGTCGACTCATGGATCAGCCGCAAGACTTCGGCACGCGCCTCAGTCGACGGGGGGAGTTTCGGTTTCTTCGCGCTGGCCATAGATTGCGAATCGCTGCAAGGAAAAGGGAATCCGCTCGATGCGAGTTTTCGCCCGTGAACATAGATCGGACCGAATGACGACGCAAGCGCGCCGTTCGACGAGGGGTCGGTCAGCCGTCCGATGAGATGGAGAGAGAGTGCCGTGGATTCCGGTCTTGGGGGATTCATGGGACATGCGTCCGGAAGACTCGACAGATTGCGTACCAGGAAGTGCGTCCCACGAATTCAGCCGCCTTGCTTGAATCTCCGTGACGGAACGAGAATCATGCGGCTTCACGACCACTGGTTCCGGGAGTCGATCATGCGTTGTCTGGCACTGTTCTTTCGCGCGGGATTCGCGCTGGCGATGGTTTTGTCACTCGATATGGCGATGGCCTTCGCCGACGATTCCCGGATTGAAGTCGTCAATCCCAAGACGCTCTCCGCAAAAACGATAACCTGTGAGCGGGTCGCGCTCGGCGAACCGGACGACTACAAACCGTGCGTCGCGCGACTCCCGGATGGTGAACTCCTGCTGACGGCGTTTCATCAGGAGAAACGAGACGGCAACAAGGTGATGGAACAAACTCTGCTGTTCCGCTCGCGCGATGGAGGACAAAGCTGGTCGTCGGCGGAGAAACTCCCTCTGCTGGGTCGAGAGCCGTACCTCACGGTTCTTCCCGACGGCACGATTTTCATCACGGGACATCTCCTGGCCCAGGACACGCGAAACGAGTGGGGTTACACCTGCGGTTTTCTGCACCGCTCCACCGATCGCGGCAAGACATGGGAATCAACGCGGATTGAATCGGAGGCGGTGAAGCCGAATGCGTCGAACCACTCGACCCGCAACGTCCTGCGGCTGTCTGACGGGACACTGCTCTTGGGTGTCGATTACGACGGGGGCGGAGGACCGTACCTGATCTGGCGATCGACTGACAACGGAAAGACCTGGAACACGTCGCAGCGGTGCGTTCCGGAAGAGTTCAAAAGTCAGTACGGATTTTTCGGCGGAGAGACCTGGCTATGGCAGTCGCGTTCAGGAAAGATCTGGGCGCTCGTGCGTGTGGACAGCAACGAGTTTCCTATGAAAAACCGGCCCATCCGAGCGACCAACGATCAGGCCGATCACTTCATCCTCTGGTCCTCCACAGACAACGCCCAGACCTTTCAGCGGATTCAGGACTTTGGCGATTACGGCGAAATGTACATGTCGCTGGTGCGACTGCGTGACAAGCGACTGCTGTTGACGTTCACAGTACGCGACCTGCGACCACCGCTCGGCGTGCGCGCTCTGCCAGCGGTGGAGACGGAAGATGGTTTCACGGTCGACTTTGAACAGGACCGCGTGATGCTCGATATCAAGACCGGTTCGCGCTACCAGGGGGGAGGCTTCGGTCCGACGGTACAGCTCGACGATGGGACGCTGGTCACCTCGTGTTCGTATCGCGGTGAGGATGGCAAAACGCACCTGGAGACCATTCGCTGGCAATTGCCCTGAATTGGTTCCCAGAAAACCGCGATTGCCCCTCAACGCGTGTCAGTTTCCCACACAGTAAAGAAACTTGTCCGATCGAATCAGCAGGCGGTTGCCGACGACTGTCGGACCGCCGTTGAAGACGCCGCCGTCGCGCAGGTCATTCCGGGAGAGTTCTTCGAATTCGGGACGGGCGGCGACTACAAACGTGCGGCCGTCCCGGGCGAGATAATAGAGTTTGCCGTCGGCGAGCAGGGGAGACGCGTAAAATTGCCCCGCCCGCTCCATCCGTTTTTCGTAAACGATTTCGCCGGTCGGTGCCTTCGCACAGTACGCGATCCCCGATTGGTCGTTCACCCAGTACAGGTGACCTTCATGAAACACGGGGGAGGAGACATTCGACCCTTTCTGGCTGGTCCAGAGCCGATGGCTCGCTGTCACATCGCCAGTACCTCCCAGCCGAACCGCCAGCGAGGTGATTCCCGACCTTCCCCCCAGGCAGTAGGCGACACCGTCGGCCGCCACAATACTGGGGACCATGTACCAGGTGATGCTGGTCTCGCAATTCCACAGTGCGTCTCCTGTGGCGGGTGAGAAAGCGAGAATCTTGCCCTGTGTCGCCACGATCAGTTCTTCGCGACCGTCACTCGATTTCGCGATCAGCGGGGTGTTCCACGCCTCGACAATCCCGCCGACACGCCATCGAACTTTGCCAGACTTCCGATCCAGCGCCACCAGTGATTCACTCTCGACACTGGCACAAACAATCACCAGGTCCTGGTAAAGGACCGGTGAGGAAGAAGTTCCCCAGCCGTTGGTTTTCTCTCCCACATCTGTCGTCCAAAGTTCCTTGCCGTTCAGATCGAAGGCGATGACTCCCGACTTGCCGAAAAATGCGTAGATCTGTTCGTCATCGACGGCTGGGGTATTGGCGGCGAATCCGTGATCGCGAATGCGCTCTTCTTCCGGAAGTTTCGCCGACACGGCTCGATCCCACAGGATGCTCCCGTCGTTCAGATCGATCGCGAGCAAGTGGCGCTTCAAATCAGCGGGTGTTCCCCCGTCTTCGCCGGGAACGAAGAACCCCGTATAGCTGGTGACATACGCTCGCTGATTCCGCACCACCGGACTGGAAGCTCCGGCCCCCGGCAGAGCCGCCTTCCACACCACGCCGCTTTCCGGCCCCCACTCCACCGGCGGCTTTGCGTTTTCAGCGACTCCCAACCCCCCCGGTCCCCGAAATGTCGACCATTCGCGACTTCGATCCAGAGTTCGTGAGGCGTCGGTTCGCCGCGTCCGGGACTTGCCACTCTGTGTCGGCTCCGCCTGCGCGGTCTGAATCCATGACACCAGCAAGCCAACCGTCAACAGGGTCTGAACACTTCGGGTGACACTAAACATCGAAAGGTCCTTTCAAGTCGAAAACAGTCAGACTCGAACTTGGAACACTGGTCCGACGAAGCATCCCGACCAGGTGCCGAATCGTTGAGCCCAATGGAAACCTTGACCACGATCGACCAGCTATCGGTCTCAGTAAACCGGGCGTCGAACAAGTGACCCGCATCTTCTCGCGACCGCGTCGCGCAAGTGCGAAAAACGAAATGTAGAACGAGACGAAAAACGCCGTGGGCCAACGAACAACAGCCCCCGCGCCTACGGCTCGGTGATCTGCCGCATGTATTTCGCGAGCTGCATTTGCAGTTTCAGGATCCGCTGCCAGGTCTGCCGGCTGCAGCGCATGTCCTGGTCGTAGCCCCGGCGGTCTTCCACCGCTTCTTCACACACGACGGCGATCTGGTCGTGAATATAGGACAACAGGTCCGTCAGTTGCGCCGACTGTGAAATCCGCAACCCCGTGGGGACGGTGGGAGGGCCGGCGGGAAACAAAACCGCGCGGTCGCTGGTGTTCTCGGGAGGTCTCAGGCCGCCGACGGAAATGACTTCGGGTTCCACCGGCTCGGGGAACTCGGACATTGTCCGCTGATTGCCGGTCTGCGGATCGGTCGAAAGACGCCGCCGGGGAGGGTCGGACAGACTGGCCTCGATCGAATTCTTGATGTCGGCATCACTGCCAATCAGCAGGACCGATCGCCCGATCGATACCTGGTCACCCGGCTGCAACACCCGCATCTGCACCGGATGCCCGTTGATTTTGGTGCCGTTGGTGCTGTCGAGGTCGGTGAGGATGAACCGTCCCCCGTCCTCCTGAATTTTCACATGAAACCGACTGACTCGTTCATCATTGAGCTGTATCGAGTTGTCTTCTTCCCGGCCTATGGTCAGGGGAGCTGCCAAGTCGGCGTAAACACGCCCACGCTCGAAGCCCTCCAGTACCTGAATTGTGATGAGCGCCATGGCACGACCGAAATAGGAAGCCGGGTTCCGCAACCGCAACTCAACACGCTACCAGTCCGATCGGCGGCGCGTCAACCGCTGGAGCGACGCGAAATCCTTCGCTCCCACATCCACATCGTACATCTTTCCCATCCCGCACCCGGCCGCCTGCCCAGACCGTCAAGAAGGGATCCAACGGACCACCTCCGGATCGTCGTAGGCGGTCTGGAGCGCGCTACAAACTGATCCGATCAGTTGCCGAAGGGTGACCGGCTTCCTTAAGACCGCGCTCGCATGAGCGCCGGTCGCCTCACGCTGAAGCTGTTCCGTAAGGCCCGCTGAAATCACGATGCAAGGCAATGCCTCACGCATCGATTTGACCACGCGCAACGTCTCGATCCCCGACAGCCGCGGCATGTGGATGTCGAGCAAGACCAAGTCAACCGAACGGGTCTTCACAATCTCGATCGCCTCTTCGCCACAACACGCCTCGACCAGAACCGCATGCCGCTCGAACACCAAACGGACGGTCTCCCGGAAGCCGGGATCATCGTCGGCGATCAGCAGTTCGTACGGTTGTGTGCGGTGGGCGACCATTGCGTCTGTGTTCTATCACGTGCCGATAGGATCAGCAACCGCAATCGGCGCGCCAATCGAATTTCCCCTACGGTTGGAATCGCGAAAAGATCAACGAGATGTTCTGTCCGCCGAAGCCAAAACTGTTCGACAGCGCCCGTTCCACCGGTGCCTTGCGGGCGGCGTTCGGGACATAATCGAGGTCGCAGTCGGGGTCGGGAGTCTCGTAATTGATCGTGGGAGGCAGAATATGGTCGCGAATCGTCAATAGACAGACAATCGCTTCAACCGCCCCCGCCGCGGCGATCAAATGCCCCATCATGCTCTTCACACTCGACACCGGCGTCTCGTAGGCGTCGGCTCCCAGAGCCTGCCGAATCGCCATCGTCTCGACCCGGTCGTTGACGTCGGTGCTTGTTCCATGAGCGTTGATGTAATCAATCTGGTCGGTGTTCAATTCCGCGTCACGCAACGCCATCCGAATGCACGAAACCGCACCCCGCCCTTCCGGGTGGGTGTCAGTGATGCGGAACGCGTCCGCAGTCGTGCCAAATCCGAGAACTTCTCCGTAAATGTGAGCGCCCCGGGCCTGGGCATGCCCGAGTTCCTCGAGAATGAGCATTCCCGCCCCTTCTCCCAGCACAAACCCGTCCCGGTTCTTGTCGAATGGGCGCGACGCCCGCGTCGGCTCGTCATTGTGCGTCGACAGCGCCGTGAGCAGATTGAATCCCGTCACGCCGAACGGGTGGATCATGCTGTGCGCCCCCCCCGAGAGCATCACATCCGCGTCTCCGCGACGGATCATCTCGGTCGCTTCGCCAATCGCCTGGCTCGAGGCGGCGCAGGCCGTCAGGCAGTTGAGGTTCGGCCCCTGGGCGTTGAACAGGCCGGCCAGAATGCCCGCAGGCACGTTCGGTTCCTGCTGAATCTCGACTTGTGGGTCGAGGAACTGCAGCCCCGCCTGCGTGAACGCCTCGAGGTCGACTTCCGACCCTCGTCGCGAAGAACACAGAATCTGCATGAACCGGCCGAAATCCTGCTGCCCTTCCCCCGCCCCCAAGTAGACGCCGAACCGGGTCGGGTCGGGTACCCCCTGGGTGAGGCCGGCGGCTTTCACCGCTTCGGTCGCCGCCGCGATCGCAAACGTGACATTTCGGCCACATCGCGAATACGGGGAGGGATCAGCGATCCATTTCCCCAGATCAAAATTCTTTACCTCGGCGGCGATGCGCGTGGGAAATCGCGAGGCGTCGAAATGGGTGATTTTCCCAATTCCGCTCCCCGCGACTTTCAGCACGTTCCACATCGACTCCACATCATTTCCGACCGGAGTCACGACTCCGATGCCGGTGACGACCACTCGACGTCTCATGACGATCTTCCAGCCAGAGAACCTGTAGGATGCGACACCGGTCACCCGCCCGCGACGGCCTGAGCCGCCGGTTCGGGAACCGACAAGATGCGCAACATCTGCGCCGGAATGACGAAACCCTGGCTGATGCCCGGGATTTCCGCCTGCGAAATGCTGGCGAACACGATCTCAATCTCGGCGACGAGTTGCTCCCCAATCTTCGCCGTCCCTTCGACGATCCCGCCATCGGGACGCATGTCGAGCAGTTTCACGCTGTATGTCAGCGTGTCGCCCGGCATCGCGTACCCATGGAACACGACTTTGGGAATCTTCGCCAGCACAATGACGGTGCGAAACTGCTGGGTCTCCCCCACCAGGATTCCCCCGGTCTGGGCCAGGCCTTCGATGATCAGCGAGTGCGGCATCACCGGAAAACCGGGGAAATGGTCGTGCAAATGGTCTTCCGCCATGGTCACGCACTTCACCGCGGTGGCGTGCGAACCACTCGAAAACTCCACGAACCGATCAATCCAGATCCAACGCATTTCGAACCGCTTGGCCAGAGCCTTGGGGAGACTTCCGGGAGGGACGGGGGAACCGGCGCAAGCCTCAGGCCGGCAGTTTGCTTTGCAGGAAGTTCACAATCATTCCCACGGTGAACAATCCCTGAATGTTCTCCACTTTGGGGTTCTGCGCGAACTTGCTCACGTCGGCGTGGGGCATGCTCGTCCGCAGTTTCTCGATCCCTTCGGCTGTCACCAAGCCATCCTTCACCAGCGACTCGTCGGTCGCCAGGTTTTCCGGGAACAGCTCCCCGCGGGGAATCTTGATGCTGAACTTCTTTTCCAGCCGGAAAATGATGTCCAGGAAGTCGATCGATTCCGCTCCCAGATCCCCCACCAGTGTGGCTTCCTGAGTCACCTCGTCGTCGTCGACACCCAGTGCGTCGACCAAGGTTTCACGGACCTTCTCAAAGACTTCTTCTGACGTTGGCATGAATATCCTCCAGAGACCCACAAACACGATGA
>CAMATH010000146.1 GCA_945860955.1 Planctomicrobium piriforme | reverse complement strand
TCGGCCATCGAACGGCCGTCGGGCAGCTCGGCCCCGTCGAGCGCCATTCCCAGCAGTTTGGTGAAACTCGATTTGCCTGAGCCGTAGAAGCCCGAAATCCAGGCGTTCGGCAGGTCTGGCCCCCCCTTGCGGTCGAGTTCGCTGGAGATCGCGGTCAGCAGCCGGACGTACTGTTCGTGGATGCCGTCGGGGACGCGGCGGTAGTTGGGATGCTGTTTGTTCCAACCGCCAGTGATGATGTACTCGGAAACCTCGTGGGCGAGTCTCTCGGGGGTCTGTTCGTGGAAATAGACGACCGGCGGGATGTCGCGGGTGACGTCGGCAACGAACAGTTCACGGATTTTCTTCATGTCGCGGGAGGAGGTTCAGTTCTGTGTCACAGCTAGAAAATCGGGTCAGTTTTGAGGAAATGACGAATGTCGATCCGCCGCGACGGACGAATGGCGAAGTGCGAAACGGTCGTACGCTTTCGGATCTGACATTTCTGGGCCGACCCCTGCCCGCTCGCCAGGCGAGAGTGCGAACAATTCGGAGTCTTGCCAGCGCTGTTGGCTCGCGTCACACGCTTCGTTGCCTTCGTTGCCTTCTGTTCAAAGAATGGTGTTGGTCTCGAATTCGAACAGAAGGAAACGAAGGTAACAAAGAATTCGGGAGGCAAACAGGATCGGGATTCGCTCACTGTCGGAGTCAGACAGTGAATTGGCAAACGTAACCGTCGGCGAAAGTGTCTTGCTCGCTCCACGTTGGCACCGTTAGGCTCTGTATTCGGGATAGATGCGCGGGCGGTAATCGTTGTCGGCGTTCAGCACTCCCATGAACGACAGGCCGGTCGAACCGCGGCGCTCTCCCGGGTAGAGCAGCACGACCGGCACGTTGCGGGTATGGCCGTCGAGGTGCCGAAGGATCGCGGAGGAGCGATAAAACGGGTACAGCGAACCGGTTCGGCCGATGAGGGCGACGGTGCGGTCGACCCGATCGGGATTCACGTCGGCGTACTCGCAGATGATGCGGCTGCAATCGGCGGCCAGACCGCCGGGGCCCTCGATCAGCGGGCCGATCTTGTCCTTCAAGTAGTTCAGGCCCCGCTCGGGGGAGTTCTTCGTCGTGCTCCGCTCCATTTCGACCACCTTCTCGATCCAGCGATCCCCCTGCGCTTGCAGCCGATCGAGCAGCAGTTGCTGCAGATCGATGGTCAGCACCATCCAGCCGTTGGCCATAAGATCGGAGCCAAGCTGCTGCAGGTGGCGGCGCAGCTTGAACTCTTCTTCGGGCTGGTATTGGAGGATGGCGAACCGATAGTTGCGCATCGTGCTGATGCGGGGTCCCTCGTTGTCGATGAGATCGGAACGGAGATCGGCGATCGCCTGCTGCAGCGGAGAGAGGTCGAATAACGAGCTGCTCATGCGACTCCTTCGATCTCAGCGGCGGATTGTCGCCAGACAGTCGCAGCGGCCCAGTCGAGCAGGCTGTCGTATTGCCAGCCGAACTCCCACAAGCTTCCCTGTCGACGAAACCGCAGGGCGGCGTCGGTGGTCATTCGCCGGTCGAGCTGGGGGCCTTGCAGTCCCACGGATGCCAGATAGGGGTTATCGACGAGTGAGCCGGAAATGTGAATTCCACGCAGAGCGTACAACAGGTACGCGAGCGCCCGATCGTCGACCGTTGGGTTGAGGAACGGGCGCGTGGTGATTTGCCGGCCGAGCAGGCCAGCGGCGGCGGCGGTCTGCAGCAGTTTGCGGGCGAACTGCAGCCGGGTCGGCAGCGACCATCGACCGGGAACGCGTTCTTCGATCCAGCGGACCACCAGATCACGGGTGACCCCCTCACGTGCTGCGGCCCGGCGTTCGACTAGGTATTCTCCCGTGAACGCTCGATACAGCGGGTCGGCGAGTTGAACGTGCCAATGGCAGATCAGCCGACGCGTCTGCGGCGGCATGTCGACCCACCCCGCCAGCACCCGCAGAGTGGGGGGGAAGGCGTCGAACCGTTCTCGAAACGCCGACAGCAGCACCTTGACCCGGTCGAGACTGCGAACTCCAAACCAGTATTCGCCGTACGCCTGCTGGGGATTTGGTAGAGCGTCGTCCCCCGATCGATGCTGCCAGTAGGCCCGGGCATCTTCGGCTTCCAGCGTGCACCGCACCAGGCTCGTGTGGTATTCTACCGCCTCACCGGGGAGTCGATTCATGTCCCCCTCCGGAAGTGCGGCATGGGAAACGCCTCGGCCAGCGGCCAGCAGGCGCCCACGAGTTGGCGGACCAGCAGGTCGAGCGCCTCAGGTGGCTTCCCCTGCAACCGCCGTCCCACGGGTTCTTTGACGAAACGGGCGGTGCCATGCCCCTGCACCCAGTCGCCGAACTTCTCGCGATTCCAGCCCCCGTCGATCAATTCGCGCAACCCCGGCAGCGCTTCAAGCGGCCGTATGCCCGAACGCTTGAGATCCAGAAACCGTTCGTCGGCCCGTTCATCGATTTCGAACGACACGCTGTAGAGCGAGACCACGCGATCGGGATCGTGATCGAGACCTCGCAGTTCGGCATCCTTCCGTCGGGCGACCTCGCGAACCGCCTGCAAAACGGCCCATTCCCACGTGTGCGGAAACATCCGCTGGAACAGGTCATGTCCGCCGAACTCTGTTGTGAGATTCGACTTCCACCACCCGAGCCGCTTTTCGTCGCCACTCTCGCCCGCCCACGCGATCGCCACCTGGGCGGTCAACAACTGGTCGACCACGGAGGTGGGGATGGGGGGGGATTGGACGAGTTGTGCGGGCACGGAAATGGGACTCTCGGGGGAGGAGTTGATCGCTCACCGAGAATACCAATTGGGGGTGGGAAGTACGATCGTCGGACCATCTGGTCTGTGACTCCGACGGACGCTACTGGATACGGTCAGCTTGGAATGTGATGGGCCGCGAACCAGCTTGCCTCGATAGCACCGCGAGACGAGAATCGAAGCGGGTGCCGCACGCGCCGCTGGGTGCGGACCACCGCAATCTCCGAGAGAGGAATCGCCGACCTTGAACGCATTCGTACACGCCGTGAGTCCTGACAACCCGGAATCAAGGGGAAAGTCGATTGATTTTCACAACGTCGCAATCTCCGTAAAAGCGTTCACTCCATCATTCCCCGACCAACCGGTCGTACATATTGAAACGACCGCCACAATCGTCCGAGGAACTGGCGATAGAGGAGGGGAAGCTCGGGCGGTGAACCGTAGCCTGTCAATCAGCCTAACGCAAATCGAACTCAAAATGGTTTTCGAAGCCGCCGCCGCCGTAGGAATATTTCCTGTACCAGGCATGGTTGAGCTGCACGCTGCATACGAATCGCTTTCTAACTGTGTGCAGAAGCTGGGTTTGATGTCGCTGAGCCTAAGTGACAGAGCGAGGACGGTGCCACCCATCAGCCAACCCCTTGGACTCGTAGATTCCCCGACGCTGAGTCGAATCAAGTCCACGGAGCCCGGGAACAGCCGCGGCCGAATTGGAATCGGTATCGCCCGTCCATCCGATTATTCGGGCGATCCTACCCGTTACCGACCTCTTCGCCCATGACCGACGCCGGGGCGGCTGAACGGAATTTCCGAAGTGCGTTGTCGTTTATCCACAAGAATTTTCATGTGAGAGAACTCCGAACTTTCACCGACTTCGCGGGACATCCATCCGCCAGGACATAAAACCGTGGGCTGGATCGACTCGATGCGATCGTTCTGGAATGCCAACTGCTCCCAAAGGTAGAATCAGTGTGCCACTGGGGATCATCATGCCGGAAGTTGAAACGCTCCACGAATTGCGGACGCTTGCCGATCTATTGAATCGACTGGGGGACGTTCCGCTCGATCGGTTGATCCTTTCGCCCGCGCCAGGACTCGCGGTCAAAAGCGACGTGATCGATGTCCGAGAGCGCGGTAATCGCCTGTGTGAATTGGTGGATGGCGTTCTTGTGGAGAAGCCCATAGGGTTTCGCGAATCAATTCTCGCGGCGGCTTTGGCTCAGTTTCTGCGAGAATTTGTGGTTCCCCGTGATTTGGGACACGTGTCGGGTGCAGACGGCATGGTGCGGTTTGCCCGGGGTCTGGCGCGAATTCCCGATGCGGCGTATTTCGCGTGGCAGTCATTTCCTGATGGACAGTTGCCAGCCGAGGCAATCCCCGATCTGGTGCCGGACCTGGCGGTGGAGGTGCTGAGCGGCTCGAACACACCTGGCGAGATGCAGCGCAAGTTGAAGGAGTATTTTGGTTCGGGTGTCTCGCTGGTCTGGGTGGTTTCGCCCGACGAACGCACCATCCCCGTTCAGAATTCAGAAGCCGAGTCCCGCCTGTTACGGGAAGATGACATCCTCGACGGAGGCCATTTGCTCCCGGGCTTTCAACTTTCCCTGTCGCGACTCTTTTCGGAACTTGATCGCGAAGCGGTTTCTTAAAAACGAAGGAGAGAGCCCCCTATCCGCCCGCTAAAAATCCGGTCGATTGCGAACGCTTTTTGCGGGACAAGAATCGCAAGGTCGGCTGGTGGGTGGCCCCGCCCCACATCGACGATATCAACAACTCGATGGCGAGCCGGCCGGCGTAAGCCCAATGCCACTTACTTTGGCACCGACGACGGAGGCTCGCTGTCGTTTCATTTGCGGAGAGCTTTCATGAATTTCGTGGACTTCTGTCGCCGGGTGTGCGCCTTTCTCGGGTCGTCGCGGGGATGTTTCCGCTGGGGATGTTTCCGCTGGGGATGTTTCCGCTGGGGATGTTTTTTCTTCGCGGCTACGGCGAGGACCCCGGTGCCACCCACCAGCCTGCCAGGGAAATCTGTGGCAGGTCGCCGGAACCTCTGTGAGCGACATCTGTTACGGACAGCTCGCGTTTGACCCGACGGCCACGTCGCATTCGCTACGACTGATTCCGCATAATGAGGACATGATCGTCGCAACTTGCTGTCCAGCAAACGGCGACACGATTCGGAGGGAGGCTTTCCATTTCTGGCTGGTGGATGTCACCCGGCCCCCCAATATTTGCCATCAATCACCTGACTTCGCACATCAGCGCCAGCAGGTTGTTCTCGCTGTCGCGCAACGACGCCATCCACAGTTCGTGGTCAGGCATCTTTGCCACCAGATGCGGCGGTTCTTCGAACGTCACGCCCCGCGCGGCAAGTTCGGCGTGCGCCTGCTGCAGGTCGCCGACCCGGTAGTAGAGAATCGACGCGGCGTGGTCGAACTCGGGCTTCTCGGGTGTCGCCAGCATCAGGCGGACTCCGCCACAGTCGAAGAACGTCATCTTCGGCGGGACCAAAAACAGCAATTTCAATCCCAGCCGGTCGCGGTAGAAGGCGGTCGCCCGCTCTAAGTCATGGACATTGATCGCGATCTGGCCGATGCCAGAGATCGCTCCTGTGGTCGTGACAGAGGCTGTCATTTCTGGTCCTTGTTGGTAAGAGGTGTTTGCCGCCATCCTGTCGAGCGCCAGTCGCCCGGTCAAGGATCGGAGGTGACGCCGCCCGCTAACCACCTTCCGCCACCCCCCACCCCCGAACCCCTGCCCCAATCCCCTCTCAATCTTGAAAGTGTTCGGTTTGTCAACTTGCGTCGCCGAGGCGACCGGCCTGCTGCCGCGGACGCAGCTCCAGACTTTCTATTGAAAGACGGAGCCACCCACCAGCCCGCTAAAAATCTGGTCGATTGCGAACGCTTTTTGCGGGACCAAGATCGCAAGGTCGGCTGGTGGGTGGCCCCGCATGTCAGATTGCCATTCTCCTTACTTTCGTATTGCAAAGTAAGGCGATCCGGAGTACAATCGTTCTCATGTCAGCCATCACCCTTACCACCAAACGCCAAGCGACGTTCCCCATCCAGGTGTGCGATGACTTGAATCTTCGCCCGGGCGATGTCATCGAATTGGAACCCGCTGAATTGGCCGGCGAACAAGTCTGGGTTCTGCGGCCGCGGAAACCCCCGAAACGGCCGTGGCTGGGTTGTCTCGCGGCGAAAACAACCGTGACCGACCATTCCCTGAATGCGATTCGAGCGAGTGTTGTCGCTGGGCGAAAATAGGAATTCGACATGAATGTGGGGCTCGACACCTCGGTGCTGCTGCGGCTGTTGATTGGAAGACCGCCGGACCAGGCCACCTCCGCCGTGAATTTCCTCGACGACGTACGTCGAACCGGCGGGAAGGTTTGTATATCCGATCTCGTTGTCGCCGAAACTTACTACGCCCTGCACTACCATTACGGCATCACAAAAGCCGACGCGATCGCCGGGCTTGCGAATTTGCTTTCGACAGGGGCGATCAACGCCATCGGCCATGCCGGCCGCGTACTGGCCCAGCCCGGATTGGCCACGGCAAAGCCAGGTTTCGTTGACAGGCTGATACACGCCGCTTATGCGGCATCCGAGGGTCACATGGCGACCTTTGAAAAGGCCGCGGGGAAACTGCCGAACGTGATCGTTCTGAAATAGTCGGGGGGCGAAAACGGCAAGCGGCGCTGTGTTGGCAATCCCCTGGTTGGCATCGAGTTGCACACCAACTCACTAGGAGTGCTTCGCGTTCGTCGAGGCGGGGCATAGTTTGTCCATGTATCGCCCCGATGCTCACATTCCAAAGAATTCTCGAAATCGGGTGAAAAATATCCACCTCCGTGGGGTCATATTGTTGAATGCCTGACCTGTCCGATCCCCACCCCCATGCCGATTGAAATCCAGCACCTGGCGCAATTGATCGAAGACCATGCCGGGCCGCTACGGATCTGGGTGCGTTCTCGCTGTCCGTCTGGCGACGATGTCGTCCAGGATGCCTTTTGCCGCCTGTCTGTTGAAGAACCTCGCCCCGCCGCTCCCGTGGCATGGCTCTACACAGTGTGTCGCAATCTGGCGGAAAAGCAGCGTCTGTCCGAATTCCGCCGACGCCGGCGTGAGCGCGACTGTGCCACGCGGGAGGCGAACCAAAGCTCGACTCTCGAATCGACGGAAATGGCCGAAACGCTCGCTGCCGTCGACGCCCTGGATGACGAACTCCGTGAGGTGCTGGTGGCTCGCGTATGGGGGCGCCTGACACTGAATGAGATCGGAACGTTGTGTGGAATCTCAGTGGCGACGGCCCACCGCCGCTATGAAGCGGCGATCCAGTCGCTGCGCACAGCACTCGTGTCACTTCCCAAGGACCAGAAATGAACGACGAAACACCCGGGCAACGCGAATTGACGTCGCTGGAAATGCGCCTGGCGGCCCATCCTCCACGAATTTCCCAGGCGGAAAAGGACGCGCTGCTCTACTCCTGCGCGTTCGCCGCCGGAAGAGCCGCAGGCCGGCGCGTCGTGCGTCGGTGGCAGATGGCGTTCACCGCGACTGCCGCTCTGTTGCTGGCCGGATTCCCCTTGGTCTGGCACGGATCGCAACAGGTCGCAGATCGGCAACTCGCCGCCGCGCCGACAGGAGCCGGCCGACGTGATCCAACCGAGAGGGGCGATCTGTCGGAAAAAATCGTCACCAATCTCGACGCTTGGCAGAGCCGACACGATGAGGCCCTACCACTGAAAACCGCACTCGAAGAGTTCAAAAACATCGATTCCCATTCTCGGACGCTGTCGGTCGCAGCGTTAACTCGCACCCTCGAGCGTCCTCAGCAAGGACATGGCCCTTGACCCGGATCGTGCTGCCGCACGAAGCAGTAGTAACCGTTCCCATTGGTCGCTCCCCAAGAGACGTGCATAGCGCGCTGGAGCGACTCGTTTCACACACCAATCCCGATTTCCAAGGAACTTCGCATGCGTCCCTTCATTGCGTTACTGACTCTGCTGACGGTTGCCGGTGCCATTCTGTCGACCGATAAGTTGCGGGCCGACGAGGCTCAGCCGCTCCGCTTGTCCATCGAACCCAGGGCGATCGAATCGCCGATCTTGAAATACCGGCTGCTTCCCCTGGAATCGGAACTCAAGCCAGGAAACGCCGCCCCCATTTTGCTGCGGCTGCCGTGGGAACAACCGTTCTGGATGAAGGACGTTTTCCCGACCCTGGCGGATTGGGCCGCGCGCCCCTTGGATGACCCCAGGTGGAAAATGACCGAACAGGCGGAGCACCTGGTCCCAGAGAGGTTTTATTCTGAAATGAAACGGGCCGCCTTTCGTAAGGGCGTGTCGTGGGAGTACCCCATCGGCGAAACGCCTTCGCCCCACCTCATTCTGTTGCCGGATGTTCATGGACTGCGCACGTTTTTGGGCCACGGACTGACCGCCAGGATCCGGTACGAGTTGTCACGGGGTGAGCTGAACAAGGCCCGCGAAGGGATCCTTGTGGGATTGTCGAATTCCCGTCACCTGGCTCAGACTCCGTTTTATGTCAACCAGTTGGTGGCGGCCGCGATCGATCAACAAATGCTGACCCAGGTCGAGGAATTGATCTCACAACCCGATAGCCCCAATCTTTACTGGGCACTCAGCATCCTTCCCGATTCGCTGCTCGAACTTGGGCGTTCCGCTGACCTTTCCAGTGACATGTTCGCCCAGACATTCCCCGCTGTGAACGATTTCGATCGGTCCCGCACCGCAGAGGAGTGGAGCCGGATGGCGCGACAGGGGCTCGATTTCCTGGAACAACTTGGCGAGATTCCCCGCCTGCCACCGCTGAAAGAGGGGCAACCTGTCGTGGAACAGTTCATGCGTCACATGGAAGCCGCCGACCGCGAAAAGTTGTCCCAACTGCTGACGCAGGCGCGGGTCGATTTGTCTGAGGTGTACGGAATTGCCCCTGAAAAAGCCTCGGCGATGACGGATGATGAAGTGAGCATCCGCTGGTATGCCTCTATGCGAATGACGTACGAACAGAAGGAATCGGCCGTGCTGCGGCTGCCGCCGCGCGAGGCGCTGCCGCAACTTGGGCGGCTGAAGGATTCGTCACAGGTGATGGAAGAGTTCTTGGTGGAACCCTTAAGTTTTTCGCCGTTCAACAGCACGAAGATCTATCTGTCGGTCTGGTCGCTGAAGCGAAAGATCCAGGCCCTGCGAATCATTGAGGCCGTCCGGCATCATCTCAAAATGACCGGGGGAAAGTTGCCGGCGTCGCTGGAAGATATCGACGATCTCGCGATTCCGGTCGACCCGTTGACCGGCCAGCCGTTCGTGTGGCGCGTGGAAGGGGACACCGCGACGCTCTCTGCCCCGTTGTTTCCGGCGGACGATGGCGAATTGTCGACGCTGGAAGTCGGCGCGCTGTCGTACGTTTTGAGAAGCGGACGGTGAGAGTTGGGTCGCGCTGGAGTCGCGGGCCAATCTCACCCACGATGTTCTTTCACGAATCGCACCAGCGCCCCTCTCAATTCGACCGCCGACTGAAACCGCTGCGCGGGAATCCGGGCCATGGATTTGAGCAGAATCCGTTCGAGTTCCGCGGGAATCTTGGGGGCCAGGATGCGCGGACGCTTGGGATTGGCCGCCCGGACCAATTCCAGTAAGGCGCTGTTTGAGTCGGCTCGAAACGCGGGTGTCAACGTGCACAATTCGTAAAGGGTGACCCCGAGCGAATACAGATCGCTGCGTTCATCGGCCCGGCCATCGAGTTGTTCCGGAGCGATGTACGCCAACGTGCCCGCCAGTTGCAGTGGCTGTCGCGTGAGAATCGAATCCCAGTCAATCGCCACGCCGAAGTCGGCGACGTAGACGGTCCCCAGATGGTCCAGCAGGAGATTCGCCGGCTTGATATCGCGGTGCAGCACCGCCTCTTCGTGGGCGTATCCCAACGCGGTCGCCGCCTGGATGCCGATCTTGGCGATCGCTGTCCATCCGTCGCGGGAGAGTACGCGAGGGGAACTGCCTGACGCGGATGAAGACGTAGCGGTGGTCGCTCCCTCGGTGTGAAATCCTTTCCGGATTTCTTCGGAAGAAACCGCGCCAGCGGGCGTTCGCAACAAGTCGATCACCCGGTCGAGTGGCAGTCCCTCGACGAGTTGCATGATGTAGTAACACCAGCCTTGATCCTCGCCAAAGTCATAGACGGGAACGATATTCGGGTGCCTCAATCTCGCCGTCACCCGGGCTTCCTGTTGGAACTTCTTGCGAATCGTGTCATTGGAATAACGCCAGGTCATGAGCTTCACCGCGACGCGCAACCCGGTCTCCAATACCACCGCTTCGTACACGACGCCCATTCCGCCGCGACCGAGTTCTCGAATCAGGCGGCAGCCACCGATATCGGAGAGGTCGTTCGTCGCCGGAAGATTTCGCAGGGCGTTGGCCTGCTCGCGCCCGGTCTTCCACGACTCCATCGCCGCCGCGACGGAAAGCAACTCGCGGACCTCGTTCGACCGCTTGGGGAACCGGGAAGCGAATTCATCGACCGAGGGGTGCTTTCCCTCGCGGAGCGCCTTCAGAAATTCGGTCACCGCCAGGTCGAGTGGATCGGACGCCCCGTGGTGGGCGTGAGACGTGACGCGTG
The DNA here is from genome assembly GCA_945860955.1 of Planctomicrobium piriforme. Taxonomy (GTDB): domain Bacteria; phylum Planctomycetota; class Planctomycetia; order Planctomycetales; family Planctomycetaceae; genus UBA10511. The sequence continues at coordinate 10,263 of CAMATH010000146.1, read as the reverse complement.
GCAGTCCGAAAATCTCGGCATCGCCCAGCGAGTCGTCCTCGAATGGAGGATTGGAATCTGAGGAAGTCATCCCGGTGTCTGTCGGTCGGCCAAGCCGGGAATCCGGGCGACAATCTGCTGTAAACGGGTCAATGCGCGAACATAGCGGGCGCTCGCCCCTTGTTCGGACAGCCCCAAAATCGAAGACGCTTCGACATTCGACAGTTCTTCCACGTGTCGCAGCATCAGAATCTCACGGTCCAGCTCGCTCAGGGTGTTGAGCGCCGTCTCCAGTTGCGCCGAGACCTCTTTGCGGACCGCGGCCTGACTGGGGGAGGTCATGTGCCCCAGCAACCAGGAAGCCATGGACGAGGCGGAAGACATGCCGCCGGGAGGTGCATCCAGAGGGCGGTCGCGGCTGGCGTCCCGGGATTGCGCGGTCAGATGCCGGCGGTGGACGTCGGCAATGGTCTGTTGAACGATCAGCCGCAGCCAGACGAATAGACCCCCGGTATTGGCTTCGCGCCAGACGTGTTGCAGCCGCTGTTCCGCGTTCAGGTACGATTCCTGCAACACATCCTCAACATCGACGCGCGACGCGACACGATGGTCGAGGCGGAACGAGACGATCTTGCGAAGGCGGTCGCGATAGTGTTCGAAAACCAGGGCCAAAGCGTTCCGGTCACCGTGGATGACCTTGTTGACCAAGTCATCCAGTTGCGAATCGTTGAGCGCCGGATTGGGCATGTGGGATAGGTGGCGCGGAAGCGGAATTGACGGGCTCCCCGATTGTACACCGATTCGAATGTCGGGTCACGTCCCCACACGATCGAACCCCGGTTTCGTAAAGCGCCCGATTAGAAAAAAAACAACCCCCCATCCGAGCGGGCGGTTTTTCCAATAGTTAACCCCGATTGAGCTCGCACATCCAACTCTCACGGCGCGCCGGAATCGCCGGTCGTGTCACCTGCCTGACATGGAAGCAAGCCCCTACAAACGTCGACCACCGACTGCCAGGGTTGATCGCCGCGGCTCGAATACGTCCGCGAACCAATCAACCACCCCCGCAGCACGAGGACTGGATCAGTCGGTGTCATAGTCGACTTTGGTACCACAGAACGCGCCTATCGACGTGGCGGAGATCAGTAGTGGTCTCCGTCCGCCGTGCGTTGAGAATCGGAACTCCAGATTCACGACTCCCCAACTACTAAACGCTTTCTGAGACAAAAGCGGACGAAAAATCTATCTTTTTTTCCAATCGTCCGCGCTTGGGCTGTCGGTTTTGTAGCGACGACGCTCTGCGGCCTCGCTCCCGTTGTGGGAAACCCGCGACCGGATCGCTTCAACCGACAGCCCCCTAGCCGACCAGTTCGCGAATCGATCTTTGTTCACCCACCAGATACTGCGGACGCCCCGCCAAATCGTGAAACTGGGTGGTGGCCACGTCGATCCCCATCCGCTCGTACAGTGTCGCGAACACCTCGCGAAAGTGGACGGGACGTGAGAGCGGCATTTCGCCCCAACGAGTCGTGGAACCGATGACCTGCCCCATTCGCATTCCCCCGCCGGCGACCAACGCACTACAAACCGCAGGCCAATGGTCACGCCCGGCATTCGCGTTGATCTTGGGCGTCCTTCCAAATTCCCCCCACACGACGACTGCCACATCGTCCAGCATGCCCCGTTCACTCAGGTCGCGCAAGAGCGCCGACAGACCGACATCCAGCAACGGCAACACGCCACGCGCCTCCGCGAACGCGTCCTTGTGCCAGTCCCAATTGAAATCGCCACGCAGCATCCGCCCGAACGGCCACCGCGTGAACGCCAGCGTCACGCACCGCGCTCCCGCTTCAATCACCCGCCGCGCCATCAAGAACTGGTCCAACAACGTTCGGCCCTGCCGTTCCCCGGGATACTGTTGTTCCAGTCCGTACATCGCCCGGACACGCGGCTCCTCCCGCGAGAGATCCAGCGCGTCGGCCAGCCGAGGTGATGCCAGAACTTCGAAAGCCTGCTTCTGAAATTCGTCCAGCCCGTCGGTGAATCCGCGTTGATCTCCTTGCCGGCGGAATTGATCAAATCGCTCCAGCAGCGATTGCCGGTCGCTCAGTCGTGGTTTGCTCACACCGTTCAACATGATGTTCGCGCGGTCCACCGCCTCGACTTCAAATCCCGCGTGCGCCGATCCAAGATACCCGGGTTGTGTGGGGGGCGTCCTCAGGATGAACCGGGCGTCGGGATCGATCGGCGTCAGGTCAATTGCCGGTGGCACTCCGGGAACCCGTGGTCCAAAACGCTTTGACAAAATCGACCCCAGAGAGGGCCAGTCTCCCGGGGGAAATCCCGCGACGATCGCCGACGACTCCATCGGCGGATGCGATTCCCAGCCGGTCGAACACCAATGCGTGTTGTGGTCGTCAAGAAACCCCATCAGCGACCGGATCACGGTGAATTGATCCGCCTGACCTGCCAGTCGCGGCAGCAACTCGCAGAGATCCAGGCCGGGAACATTCGTCGCAATCGGCGAAAACTCTCCACGAATCTCGGTCGGCGCGTCGGGCTTCAGATCCAATGTATCGAGGTGACTCGGCCCGCCGGGAAGCAGAACCATGATCACCGCTTTCGCCGATTTGCCTAGACCAGCGGCCGCCTCCGCACGCAGAATTCCGGGAAGCCCCATCCCCCCCAGCGCCAGTCCGCCGAGCGTCAAGCCTCCCATCCGCAAGAAACTCCGCCGGGAATCGCCGGCAGGTTCTCCAGGAAACAGCGCAGGCTGACGCGACACGGAACGAGCGAGATGCGACATTGCCGAATCCTCGGGCGACGGAACCAGAAACGCATCGAGAGTCGCTAATCTATCGCGACCGGTCCGGCGGGGCAATCCGACTCAACAATTCACCGATCCCAAATGGAAACGGGGGCGACTTGATATCGCCTCGAAACGGCAATTGAGGTACAAGCCGGTCCCCCCTCGACTGAGTCCCTTCCCCACCTTTCAGTCGCTCATTCCATTGCGGCGGTGCGTACGGCTCCATCGCATCCTCCGGACAATCCCCCCGAGTGCCGAGAATCCTCCCATGAAAACGCTTCCGCGTCGCCGATCGACCACCGTCGGGTGGCTGATGGTGTTGACTTGTGTGTTGGCAATGACGAGTTCGGGCTGCAAGCAACTCAATTTGTGGGATGGCCCCAACTACCGTGACGATCCGGTGCTCTCCCAGATCGACGGCAATGTGCCCAACCCGCATTCGCTCGCGGATTGACGCACCTTACAGCACGCAGCCGAATTCGAGACGTTCGCTTGGGAGGAAGGGTCTCTGACCGGTCCGCCCAAAATTGCGGCTTGAGTTTCGTTTCAGACGCCACCTCCAGACGGGTCGGAGACCCGTCCTACTGCGGTCAGTGCCTGATGGCTGAATTCAGGCCGCATGGAGAATCACGTCGCCGACGGTCGCACCGCCTAGGCGGTCGGCAAACCACACGTGAGACTGTGCGGGTCAAACACCCCCAAGGCCCGGCAAATGGTCTGAGTCATGTGCCGATGCCCGAACTGGTTGGGGTGGATACTCTCGTCCTGCAACCAGGGAAGAATGGAACCGACCTCCGGTTTGGCAACACACCAGTCACTCCAATGGTCGATCAGGGCGGCTTCCATGTGGGCCGCCTCTTCCCGAATGATCTGGACGTAGGCCGGCAGATCGCACCGCGACGTGGCGTTGGGGGTGTAGATCAGGTTGGGGGTCTGCAACACGGGGATGACGCCCGCTTCTCGCAGACGCTCGATCAGCGACTGCAAGTTGCGACGGAACGGTTCCCGGCCGCGAACGCCCGACAGGCAATCGTTCATTCCAATAAGGATGAACGCCACTTCCGGCCGGAACCGAAGGACACGGGCGTCCAGCGACGACAGCAGGCCCTCGGTCCGTTCACCGCAGACACCGGTGTTGATCACAACGTCGTGAAACCGGCGGAGTTCCCAGCGGACCCGTTCCGAGAAATGTTCAGGAAAGCTCCGATGACCTTCGGTGTACAACGCACCGTGAGTGATACTGTCTCCCGTGAACACCCAGGTGAGTGGCGGGGGATCCTGCATCAACTTCAGTACCGAAGCGAGCAGGGGGCAGGACGGCAGTGCGTCCGCCGACGACTCGGTCGGTTGTCCGCTGGTGTCGCCTGCGGGGGCACGGTTCAACAGCCAGCGCCGACGTCGGGCGGAGGGGGAGGGGGATCCAACTTGGGGACCGGGGGCAGGCATCAATCCAGCTCCTTCTTAAGGGACAGACCTGCGGGTGCTGGTCGGGGGGCGACGCCCGACCTAAAATCGCCGAAGACGCTTCGCAACTCGTGGGGATTCAACAGGAACCGATCATGTACTTCGTGACCCAGGAAATGGACTTCTGCTACGGCCATCGTCTGTTGAACTACGACGGCAAGTGCCGAAATCTGCACGGCCACAACGGAAAATTGGAAGTTTTGCTGGGTGGAGAGACGCTCGACCACCGCGGCATGCTGATTGACTTTACCGATATCAAGCTTTTGCTGCGCACCTGGATCGAAGAAAACTTGGATCATCGGATGCTGCTGCACGAGTCCGATCCACTGCTCCCGCTGCTGCAGACGCACGATCAGCCGGTCTTCGTGATGGATTCGAACCCGACCGCCGAGAACATCGCCCGCGTGATTTACGAGCGGGCACTGCACCTGGGACTGCCGATTCGGGAGGTTCGCCTGTGGGAGACACCGAAGGCGAGTTCCATTTACCGCCGCACATGAGCGCGAACGGGTCGCGCACCGTGGACGCGAAAACGGGAACTTGTCATGAGGCGCGCAGAAAAACCCCCAAGGGAGGTGTATGCCGGAAACTCGGCCGGGCGTCGATACACCTGGCGGCAGAGTGGGTCTAACTGCAGCGCCAACTGAATCAACAGCCGAGTGTTCCAGCAAACACCTCTCCCTGAGGGTCAGGCTGGGCTTTTGAAGGGCAAACATTCTCAGTTCGCCTGGCTCGTTCACGTGAATCAGACTCGCCACCCCAGTCCTCGCGACTGTGACTAGCTGTCGTTTTCACGAAATTTGAGTTATGCAGGTTGAGTGCCAATCAACTTCTAATTTCCATTTTGTATTCGATCGAAACGTGTGGGGTGAATGCAAAGCCTTTTAATTCAACAATTTATGCCGTTTTGTATCATGGGATCGGATTCCGATTTCAGCGCCGACAATTGCAATCAGCGCCGACGCAGGGCATAATCTCGGAAGACTTCGGCGCTGAAATGAATTTCGGCGCTGAAATAATCAGTGAACAAATGGGTCGGATTGTTGGCCGACATTTGATCGCATGACCACTCCCTTGTCGTCGCAAACCTCACGAGCCCTCCTGGCAGGTTGGGGGTCCGTGGTCGTCTTTCACGCCCTCGCGGTCCTCTGGTTTGTCACCACGACCCCCGATCCGGGGATCCGTTGCCTGCTGGCCGACCTGCAATTTCCGGAAGTGACCCCTGTCGTTCCCGGCATCGTTGTTCGACAAATCACCGGCCATCCGATTTCCGCCGATTTGACGGGGCCGCGCCCCCAGCCAGGAGACCGGGTGGTCCAAATTGGTCAACGCCCCATCCTGAGTTTTCTGGATTTCAGCTCGGCACTGGTCGACCTGCGCGGTTTCGACCTCCCTCCCGGCGGAGTGATTACCGAAGCGAATCGAGAGCTTCTCGAATCCCGGTTGTCCCACGAATTCGAACGCCTCCCTCCGCTCATCGAACAAGCGGGAACCGGCCAGCGTTATGTGAAGGTGGTGTTCCACCGCGGTTCCCGTCAAATCAATTCGTGGATGCCCCTCGAGTCCTTCCCGCTGCGCGAACTGCTGCTGACGTTTATCTGGTTTGTGCTGCAGTTTGGAATTCTCTCGGTCGGCGGGTTGGCCCTGTGGGCACGTCCGTTCGACCGCCCCGGACGGGTGTTCTACATCATGTGTCTGGTGACGATGGGAGGATTCGTCGGGGGTTTTCACTGGTGGACGATCGCTGGCAGTCTGTGGTTGACCGTCCCCTTTGTCGTCTCCGCGATGCTGGTTCCCGTCGTCACGTTTCACTTCTTCTGCCTTTATCCCGATCCCAAACCCTGGCTCGCGGACCGCCCCTGGAGCGCTTTCGCCGGCATTTACGCGGTCCCGGCCCTTGCGACTCTGGCGCTGGTGGGTCTGATTCTGTGGGTCAACGGCAGCTACAAGTTCGGCGGTGAACCCGAACACGTTCGACTGTGGCTCCGGTTTTTGATGCACTTTATCCACTGGTGCCTGGCCATCGCGGGCACCTATTTCGCCTTCACCCTGGTCGCGCTCGCCGACAGCTTCTTTACCAATCGCAATCCCATCCAGCAGCAGCAGGTGAAGTGGATCCTCTGGGCGGCGCTGGCGGCGACCGTTCCCGTGGGATACACGCTGTACCTCGCCCGGTTTTCCAACGAGGAATTCGCGCTGGGAGCCGCCACGGTTCCGATGTTCGCCGCAAGCCTGCTGTTCATGCTGGCCTATGCCGTCGGCATCCTCCGGCACAAGCTCACCGTGATCGAAGAAGTCGTTCACAAAGGAATCACGTACTATGCGTTCAGTCTCTTGCTGACGACAATCATTACGCTGGGCAAGGTCGCGAGTTGCCTGTTGGGGCTGTATCAGCAGAATCGATTTCCGCAACAAACGCTCATGGTGGTGGCGATTGTGGTCGCGTCGGTCATGCTGCTGTCGCTCGCCCGCGATCGATTGCAGCAACTCATCGACCGGCAATTTTACCGCGATCGCTTCCAACTCGATCGAGCCGTGCAACCGCTGGTTCAGTCATCGACCAGTTTGGGGAATCCAGAAACGACCGCCCAACGGCTGTTGACGTCGTGTCGTGAGATGCTGGGAGTCGACCGGGCGGCGCTCTATCTGCGGGAAGGGGACGATGGCGCGTTCCCGCTGATGGCGGCCGAAAACCTGGACCGCGCCCCATTGCGGTTCACGAGCGACCAGGAATTGCTGGAGCTGATGGAAGCCGAGACCGGGGCGCAGCGGGGCGATTCGGGGGAGCCAGTCGAACTGACTCCCGCGTTGCGAGTCCTGCGGGAACTTGACCTGGAAATCGTTCACGCGGTCGAAGCGGATGGCCGACTGGCCGGCGCGTTGATGCTTGGTCCGAAGCGGAACGGGACGCGATTTACGTCCGACGACCTCGTCCTACTTACGTCGTTGGGCCAGGTGATGCGGGTCGCGCTGCAAGGGGCGCGGGTGCAGCAAGTCGTTTCCCGGTTGAATGAGGAATTGCAGCACAAGACCGCCCGCATCGCCGAACAACAACGGCTGATCACGATGCTGCAGTCGGAAATCACCTCGCGGGCGACGGTCACTCCCCAAGCCGCGGCGGACGAAACCGCGTTCCGGCGCGACCTCATTAAGGGAAACAGCCCGGCGATGGCCGCCGTCCTGGAGACGGTTCGCAAGGTGTCGAGCAGCCAGTCGTCCGTTCTGGTCCGTGGCGAAAGCGGGACCGGAAAGGAGTTGTTGGCACTGGCCCTGCACGACAACAGTCCCCGTCGAAACGGTCCGCTCGTCAGCGTGCATTGCGGTGCCTTGTCGTCGGGATTGCTGGAAAGTGAGTTGTTCGGCCATGTGAAAGGGGCGTTTACAGGCGCCCACCGCGACAAGATCGGGCGGTTCGAGATGGCCAATGGCGGAACCCTGTTTCTCGACGAAATCGGGGACATTTCGTTAGAGACGCAGGTCAAACTGCTGCGGGTGTTGCAACAGCGTGAATTTGAGCCGGTGGGGGGAACGGAGACGGTTCGGGTCGACGTCCGGTTGATCGCCGCCACCCACCAGAACCTGGAACGTCTGATCGCCGAGGGGAAATTCCGGGAGGATTTGTATTATCGCCTCAATGTGATCAGCATCACGCTGCCCCCCCTTCGTGAGCGGGGAGACGACGTCATTGAATTGGCGCTGCATTTCCTGGCGCGGGCGGCGGAACGTGGGGGAAAACGGATCACCCACCTGGACGACGCGGCGATTGACGCGTTGCGTCGCTATTCCTGGCCGGGAAACATTCGGGAACTGGAGAACGCGGTCGAACGGGCGGTGGTGCTGGCCGACGGAGACGCACTGACACTGTTCGACTTGCCGTTGGCCGCCCAGACCGGTGCGGCGGCGGCGCGGTATGGCGATGAACAGCCCCGGCCATTGGCGGCGAAACGACCGGACTCGGGGGCGAGAAAGCGTGGTCGCCCACCACGCAATCCCCCCTTGACGACCGCAGGAACCGGCGAGGAGTTGAGCAAAGGCGATCTGCTCACCGCATTGGCGAAGGCCGGCGGAAACAAGGCCGAAGCGGCGCGGTTGTTGGGAGTTCCGCGAAGTACATTCTTCAGCAGACTGAAGAAGTTTGGTCTCGATTGATCGATTAGGAATGTCGAATGGAGCGACTGATCGGGCAATTCCGGTTATTCACAAGTGACACTGGAGGTTGGGGTCCGATTTTCTCAAATTCCATGAAAACGCGGAAACCCCTCTCGCAAAACAAGATTTTTCGGTTAAGTTAGAAACGCTGGGTCGCACATTATTCCCGGCCGAAATCTCTCCCGGTCGACATTCCCGCCTTGTCCTTCCCTGCCTCGCGACCCGTGAAACCGTTGATTCCTGCCTGTTGGAGACATCACGAATGATCACACAACTTGACGTGGAGGCTCCGCGCTTGCTCCCTTCCGCGGAACTCCCCAAGTATACGTACGTTCCTGGCAGTGGCCTGCCACACCCGTTCCGCGATCCCCGTGGCCACAGCCACAATCGGAAGCAGCCCCCGCCGCTGGCGCTCGATGCCGACACCTGGGCCGAGAACCGGGCCTACCTGTGGGCGATCGACCTGTTCAACCTGGGTTATTACTGGGAAGCGCACGAAGAGTGGGAGCGGCTGTTGCGTGCGACCGGTAACGACACAACCTGCGGCCGGTTTCTGAAGGGGTTGATCAAATTGGCCGCCGCTGGCGTCAAGGTGCGTGAAAACAGCCTGCATGGCGTTCGCCGACACGCCGCCTCGGCGGGCGAGGTCTTCGCGGACGTCGCCGCCGAAGTGAGCAACGAGTTTCTGTGCGGCCTGGAATTCACCAAGCTGCAATACGCCGCCGACCGGGCGGCGCAGCTCACCTACAAGAATAACTACACGGCGGGTAAGCCGGTGCGGGTGTTTCCGTTCATCCTGCAACCGAATCCCCTGCCGCTGGCCTATTAGGGAATTCGCCTTGCCAACCCCCCGGGTTGGTCGTCACTCTAAGAGCCGACTGTAGAAAAGCCGACTGTGGCATTCCACAGTCGGCTTTTTTTCGTTTCTTCAACCTCCGCTGGAATCACCCGATGGTTTGCCGGGCGAAAGTTCTGTTGTTGATGTCGTCGGTTTGGATGGCGATTTCACCTCTCCCGCGGTGCATCGCGGCAGATCCGAATCTTCCGACCACAACGACATCCACTGCCGAAACGGTGGAGACCGTGTGGCATGGCGAGTACGCCGGCTGCCTCCTCGACGCCAATGGCTGCCTGACCTGGATGGGGTTGCAGGTCGTGCCCCAGGGGAATCAGGAGTTTTTCGCGGTGGAATTCCACGGCGGCCTCCCGGGAAACCGGTGGAACCTGCGTAACCGACGCTCGGCGACAGGGAAAGTCGTCGACGGTCGGCTCTCCCTGGAAGGGGACGGGCATCGGTATGAGTTGGACGGCTGGCGCGTCACCGTGAATGATTCGAACGGCCGAGAGTTGGGCGTGTTGCGGCGATTCCAACGGACCAGCCAAACGTTGGGAGCGAAACCGCCCCCGGGCGCGATCGTCTTGTTTGACGGGAAACCGACCGACGAACTCAAAGCCGCTCGGATGACTCCAGCCGGACTCCTTCAGGTCGGAACCGAAACGACCCGGTCGTACCGCGACTTTTGCCTGCACGTCGAGTTTCGCACCCCGCTAATGCCAGCGGCGCGTGGTCAGTCCCGGGGGAATTCGGGGGTGTATGTCCAGGGGCGGTATGAGGTACAAATCCTGGATTCGTTTGGATTGGTGAGCCAGAACAACGATTGCGGCGGCCTCTACAAACAGCGCCCCCCGTTGATCAACATGTGCTTTCCGCCGGAATCCTGGCAGACGTACGACATCGACTTTCGTGCGGCGCGGTTCGACGCGCAGGGGAAAAAGCAAGAAAACGCCCGCATCACCGTCTGGCAGAATGGCATCAAGATCCACAAGAACGTCGAACTGGCCAACAAAACCGGTGCCGGCGC
>CAMATH010000145.1 GCA_945860955.1 Planctomicrobium piriforme | reverse complement strand
CGCTGGACGCTCCGCCCCCCGCTGCGGCTGGCGCCTCCGCGGGTCCCCCCAGGGGCCGTTGGGGCGGCCCCGAATCTATTGGTTGGCTTGCGGACGGCCGCTCGCCAGAGACGGCGCGACAGGTGCGCGAACATTCCGCGAGGCGACTGGCGTCGCCTCGCGGCTTCCAGCGTTACGGTGAAAACGCTCGCTGTCGCTTGCTCTCACGGGCCGCCTGCGGCGGCCCCTTTTCCACCCAATTTGGGTCCTCAAACGGGTGCCGAATTGTGGCACTTCTTGTGGCACCAACCATACCCCCCACAAGTGCCACGAGATGTGCCACAAACCATCCACGAAAACACTGGCGGCAAAGCACATTTCGAGATTTCACCTGACAAGGGTGTTTACTATCAGTGTGGCCCGACACCTTGGTCGCTACCCTGGTCCCAAAAAGCCGTCGATCAACCCGTCCGATTTCTGCTCGATCCATCATGGCGAGATCGACTGTTGCGGCCCCGTTCGCTGATCAATTCGCGGTCGCAATTGTCCCTCGCTGGCGGTCGCCGTTGTTCCTGGATTACATTCGCTGTTCGAGGTGACTGCTCTTCCCGAAACCGCCAAACTTGAGGGGCTGGTTCTCTTCTTCCCATGTGACTCCACGATCCTCGGACCCGTCCAGCATGCATTCCTGGGAATGGCTGCCCGTCGAGCAAGAGATCGTTCGAACAATGACTTTGCGGGTTCGGCTGGTCACGGCCGAGCAGGTCGCGCGGGGTTGGTTCGCTTCGAGTGACGACCCGACCGCGGCCGCCCAGGCCGTCCTCGCGCGGCTGGAACAGGGATCGTTGCTCACTCGGCGCGTCCTCGAAGCCCATCCGATTCTCGAAATGAGACGACCGCTCGTCGCCTGGAGCGTCGGTTCGCCGGCCCCCACGGAGGCTGACTGGGATTCCGTCGCCGCGAAGGCGCGCTCCCGCTGGGACCAGGACCATGTCCCCGTCGAGGTCTACTCGGCTACGAAGGAGGCGGTCTCAGTCTGCGGAGCCTTCCTCGACTCGCGCCACGTGAAGCACTCTGAGTCGACCCACGATCTGCACTTCACCGAGGTCTACCTCCGCTACCGGCACCGAGCGCCCCGGCTGGCGGCGCGCTGGCTGGGGGAGGCGGCGTTCCCCAAACTGGGGTTCGAGATTCATCGCATGAAGGATCCCGACGCCTTCATCGTCTCGACCGGCGGGGTGGCCGATCGCATCGTCGAGTTCGCTGGCAGCTACGATGCGGAGCATCTGCGGGCGTTTCATGATCACTGCGCGGGTGGAGCAACTCAGCGATTGGCGGACCAGGGCTGGTATGCGTCGGACAGCGCTCTGGCTCGACTCTATGCTCCGGAAGGGACCGGCTACGAGCTATGGTGAAGGCACTCTCTGTCGACGATCGATCCATCATCGACCATGTCCACAGATACCGACTGACGCTCCCCCGCATTCTCGCCGCTACGGAAATCGTCTCGGATGACGGGGAAGACGCCGCCCGGGAGGCCCTCGAACGACTCAAGAAGGGGGGCTGGCTCCGCTCAGCCGACCTGTACCCAGGCCACCGAGCCGAGCAGTACTATCACCTCGGCAACAAGTCGGCGAAGCTGCTGGAACAAGATCCGATCGTCGCCCGCCCGCTGAAACACGACATGCGGGTCGAATCGTTCGCGGTGGCAACATTCTGTTGTTGCGGCGATCAGTTTCGAGAGTTGCTGTCCAAGGAGGAATTCCAGAGCCGATTCCAACACCTGTGGTTCACGGGGCAGCCGGTGAGGTATTACCTGGAAGAAGGACCAGACCGGGTTGTCCGCCTGGCGTTCATCAAGGTCGACACGGCTGGAGCCGGCCGTTGGGATCGCCTGCTGGAATCGTGCGACCGTTTCCTCCGCCAGCGGGTCAGTGTCGCCCGAGCGTCCGTCGAACACCGGCCAAAAGTTCAGGAGTTCGCGAATCTGGTCAAGCAGAATCGGTTTCAGATCACCGTCCTGACAGCACTCCCTGAAAAGAAGCGGGCGATCGAATTGGAACTGGAGCGTCGCGTCGTGGCTGGCGAAGCCGTCCCCCCGATTCAGGTCTACGTCGTGCCCGGGATGTTCGACGTCCTGTTTCCCGCGCCGCCGGCGGAATAGACCGTCGCGCAGGTTGCTGAATTCCGCGGCGCACGAAAAGGTGGGTTGTCCGAAGGTAACCCAAACAGCCAAAGTATCGCACGCTTGGTCGCCTCGTGTCCTCCACTCCTCTTTCAACACGCGATGTCTCCATTGCCGTTCTATGCACGGGCACTGGATCAAACAGAAACCGATCGGTAGGATCCGATCGTTCTGTCCCGAGGAGTGACGGTGACCCCCGGTGTGCTGTATCTCGATACAGCCCGGCTGGGACGAATGGCGTCAGGTGCCCGCCGGGTTGTGCGGGACTTCGCTGGGCTGTCTGGCGAAGTCGGCTTGCCGCTGTACGGAGAAGAGTTTCTGCGAACCGGGTTTTCGGTTCTTCCCCCACCTCTGCAGCGGCGATTCCCAGCTCTTGCCGCGTGGACGGGGATCGCCGGTCTCAAGTCGGCAATTCGAGAATTGGTGGAAACGACGCATCGCCCCGAGGTGCTTTTCGCGCATCGCTCGGCCGTGTTGATGCGACTCGCGATCGGGATGCTGACCGCCCGCTGCCGTCGAGTTCTGACGACCGATCTCGACTGGTCTGCCTATCGCAATCTGCTCAACGTCGCTCGACGGGAATTCCACACCGAAGTTTGTGAAGTCCCTCTTCGCAATTTCATCTTCCGCGAAAAGGTTGCCGAGGGGGAAATCGTTTCGCGTGTGGCCAGCGCGTACTTGAGACAGGAATGCGACGGACTGTTCCTGACCGCCGTCTCCCACGACGGCATCCGCTTTCCGATTGTCGAGCTGGTCCGCGAGATCGAGCGGCAGCGCCCCGTTCGAATGCTGGTCGTCGACGGTGCCCAGGCGTTCTGCCACGTTCCGGCCGCCGCGATCATCGAACGCGCCGATTTCTTCGTCGCCGGCTGCCACAAATGGCTCGGTGCCTTCGAACCGCTGGGGATCGCGTTTGCCAATCCCACGCTGTTCGCCACTCCCTCACGTCGGTTGCCCGAACTCCTGCGACGTCACGGAATCGACGACCCACTCCTCACCTTCACGCAGCAGTTCGAGGAGAACTCCCGCGCCGCGAATACAGAAACGGTGAACGTTGCCCCCCTTTTCGCGTGTGCTGGCGCTTTGAAGGAGGAGCTCCGAGGAACCGTTTCGAACCGAGAATCCTTCCAGCAGCGTCTACGGAATGCGAACCGGGTCGCCGCAATGGCCGAAGAGGTGGGATGGAAGGCCCTCCGGCCAGCCGCCGAGTTTCAGTCCGGAATCCTGCTCCTCGAGCCGACCGCAGATTCCGTCGTCCGGCTTTCCCCACTTGACCTTCGAACGCACTTTCACAACCGACGCATTTCACTCACCGCGTACGAGGGGGGCTGCATACGGCTCTCGATGTCGAACCGTCCATTCAAGCCCAGCGACCTCGACTTGCTGCGAACCGCCTTGTACTCGGCCGCTACGGCCGGCCAATCCGCGATTCCAGTTCGATGACACGACCGGTCTCGTGGACGGTACCAGTCCTATTGCTGTGGGGGCGATTGTTCCACAAGGCTCGCGAAGCTCTTCGCGTACAGCAAGATCTGCCGCCAGCGGGCATCGGCCAATTCCATTGCGTTCGGGTCAAGGTTCAAAGTGAATCGCAGCGTTCGGCACTTTTCGTCTAGCTCCTGAACACCCACCGCTCGGTCGCCGTAAATTCCAATGTCGGTTAGCAGCTCCGGTTCCCGGCTCAGTTCCGACTCCCGCACCAGAGCAATCCACACGCCGTGATTGTGCTGGTCCTCGATCCAGGAAAGGATGGTCGGGTCCGGAAGTCGCTGTTCGCGCGACCACAAGTCATCCCGCAAGATGACGATTCGCTCGATCGCTACACCGCGCTGGGCCGATTCAAAATTGACCCGCATACTTTGCTGGGCCGGTTCGTCCTGCCAATAGTCCGGCGACCGAACCCAGGCCACGGATCGATACTGGCGGACATCAGGACTGCGGAGCAATTCTTCATAGACGGTACGCCAGCCTTCGGTCAGCGAAAAGACAATTCTGCCGGCTGCCAACCCTTCGATCTGTTCGGCGACCGACGAGAATTTCAGCAGTGCGATGCGCCGCAAGATCGGATCGGTCCTTCGAGCGAGCGCCGTCAGTCCCGCGGAAATATTCTGGTAATGCTCAAACAACTCGGGGTCGGATGCCAGCGAGAGCGGTACCGACAGGCATTGAATGGCCTCCGCCCGCTGCTGTTCGCGTACTTCTTCCTGTCCCAGGTAACTGAGAAACAGTCCGCAGATAATGCTGATGAACGTTCCCAGGATCGCCAACTGGGCCGAAATCGGTCCGAAAGTCGCAACCAGCGCCATGACGATCGATCCAACGACGGCCGTCCCGAGAAAACGGAAACTGAGCAGTGCCGACTGGCGATATGGTTTTGGATTCCGCGACATTTGCCAAAAACTACGCCAGAATCGTGAGAAAGGCAAGCTGCGAGTATCGTATCGTTCGATGGAATGGGCGCCAGAGGTGACTTGAGGTCAGACACGGAGCTGGAGATCCTGCTGTCGATCACATTGACGGTTCGATTCGTCACGGCTGAGCAGGTGGAACGGCGTTGCTTCGTAGCGAAAACAGATCCAATCGCCGCCGCAAGGATCGCCGGAAACGGCGACTCTCTCCACCGGCATTCGCTCATTCAATTTGCGCATTCTGCCCAATCGGGTGGGTTCATATTCAGCGCTCGCGTCGCTCCTTGTGCCGGCTATAGTCTCATGTGAATGCTTTTCAGCCAGTGGAAATCTTTGAGCAGATCGGAAGGCGGTCGGTTGAGAGTAGGGTGTTTTCCCAGTGGGCGGTGGCTGTGTCGAACTGCGGCAACAGCACCGCCGCGGCGGTGCAGACGCAGACGTGATTGGCCTGCTGAATCTGGCCATGAAATGTCCACCGACGCGGGCTCGATCGACAGCCAGGTGCAGTCGAAAATCGAACCGGTCCGTCTGAAAGCCGCGATCGGCAACCTTCGCGGCCGCTATGAATCCTCTGCCCCGACGGGCTTCGAAGCTGCCCGCCAGAGCATGTCGAACGGCTTGTGGAGCGGCTGACTCAGGAGTTGGTCCATGCCTGGCGCGAACTCCTCGACGCACACCGGCAGCAGTACCGCAACCTGTTGATGTCATTTCCAGAAATGGACCGATTCTGTGCTGGAAAGCGGTCCGTATCTGTCTCTCGATGGTCGCCGTTATGCGCATTGGGACGCGGCGGGACATCTCAAGTTCGGCGACACGGCCACGCGCTCGACACGCGTGGTGCAGTCCGGACATCGCTTCCGATGCCGCTACCCTGGACACACGCCCGGCGGTGCTGTCCGACCCGGCCGATCCCGAGCTGATCGCTACGATCGTCGCGGTGGCCAAAGCAGGAGCAGTCGCACTCGTGAGCGGAGTCATGTTCCTGCTGTGGCTAAGAGCCGCTCGCCGAAACCCGGAGGTCCGTGATCCCCAGCGGGGACACCTGCGGTCCAGGGATCACACTTCACGATTCGGGTAACTTTCCTCAAAGGCAGCCATAAGAGGCAGCAGAAAGGCGTACTCGACCAGCACTGAATTCGGGCGGTCGATGCGCCTCTGTTCGTTTTCTTCGGGCGTCGGCGTGCGACCCAGTGCCGACACTGGCAGGAAAAAGCTCGAACGGAAATGCGTTTCGACCTTTCCGATCACGCCATTGCGGACGCGGCCCGAGAAAGCCACCTTCGCCGCCAGCGGAGTGCCGGACGGCAGCATGTCTCCCAACCGTTCCAGTGATCTCTTGGTGGACTCCGACAACGCCCGGCAGATCGCGACCTGACGCGCGAAACTGGAGCCGCTCGCATGGCCCTCGTTCGACGCACCGTGTGGGTCGCCATCAGCAACGTTGTTGTTGTTTCGTGCGGCTCCATTGAACAAAGGTGAAGACTCAGCCAGTCCCAGTCCCGCAAGCGACTCCAGACCACCGAAGCCCACCGCCGTTCGTGACCGGGAAGTCGAATTGCTGTCCGCTTGACCCTGCCTGGAATGGCTTTCGGTGCCGAAACGCGCGTGGACCAGAAGTTCCTGAGTCTGCAATGTCTTCATCAAGTCGCTGAATATCAGATGCAGCGCGGGATTTCCATTGTTGGAAGTGAGTGTGTCGATCTTGGGGAACAAACACACGAAATTCATCTCATCCAGTTCGGCTCGGGGCCGCTCAGATTCGAGCATGGCGATCAACCGCGACAGCAACAGCGACTGGTCGGAGAAGTAACCTTCCTTTTCGCGGCGGCTGGCTTCCAGCGTTGCCGCGAGCTGCAGTTGCGATTCGAACTCACCCGAGCCAGATGCGGCGAGCTGTCGCCACAGTGTCTTGTCTGACCACAGGTCGAACTGAAACACGATCGTGTTCGCGTGTCTAAGAATTCGCCGCAGCTCGGAGTCGGCTCCCTTGCCGGAGGCCAGCGCGTTAACCTTCTCACCGGGGACATCAATCACCGACACCCGGATGCGTTTTTCCGGCTCGCGGATCAGCCGTGCCTCGAAATTCAGGGCCAAATTGACTTCAGTTGGTTTCTGGATCCGGCCACCGAAGAACTGATTTTGGATTTGCTCGATCAGACTGGTTGACTCGGGATCAACCGGCATCAGTTCCAACCCAAGACCTTCCGCCACGCGCCATAACTTGGCCAGCCCGGCTTCGAACGCCGTCGTTTTCCCCGTACCCGGCGAACCGAGCAGCACGATGCTGTAAGTCGGACACTCACTCAGCGCGTAACTGCACGGTACGAACACCCGCACAGTTTCTTCGCGCATGCGCTCCGGTCGACGAGGCCTGGAGAAGAATCCAGCCAGTGAATCAATCCGACTGCGACCGGAACGATCGGACTCCTCGCCTACCGTGGTCTGATGTGACGCCGTATCGGACGCAGGGGACGTATCCGGTACCAGGATGGTCCGATTCGCTTCAATTTGATTTGCGCACTGCACCACGATCAGGTTGCCAATGTACTGCAGCCAATTCCGTTCGTCATTGCGGCGGAACAGTCTCGAAGTGACGGTGCGAAAAAGTTCCCGCACCCATTCTGGTAGCCAGTTGACAAGCGTTCGGTTTTCAATCTGAAGAATGATCCGAGCGGCGACCATTTGGGAAAGCAGTTCTCCCGAGATTTCGGTCTGGTCCGAGAGTGCGTAGAGGTCGCGCAGGAAGAGACGGCCGAATTCTTCGAAGTCGCCACCCAGTGCGGTCTCGAACTCGGTACGTACCTCACCCGACAGCATCCGCCAGCCGTGGCCGTGCAGAATCAGCAGCAGGAACCGGGCTCTTTCCAAGTTCTTCCGAATCGCCCCGGCTTCGGTGTCGTCGAATTGGCCGAGATGCCGTTCGATGAAGTCGTAATACCGTCCCAGCTCGGGTCGCAGTTGAGCGACAAGCCGCTTCACCGTTTCCCGATGCTTGCCAAGTTTGCCACTCTGCAGGTATTCGAGAATGGCCGGTTGTTCTTCAACGAGGTTCAGCAGCAGAGCGTTACCACGTCGCTCGAGCGCCGGTCCGAGCAGCAGCTTTGCATACCGGCGGCACTTCTCCTTATCGTCTACGCTGGTAGAGTCGAGCAGCGGGAAGTTTGTGAAGTTGTGATCAAAGTCATGCGTGTCCAACTGCAGTTGAAAGTACTCGGCCCAATGTCCGGCCGCAGTCTCACTGCTCAGAACGCCGTAGACATTCTGATGCTTCCGGACGACGGCGACCGCATCATCATCAACCAGTTGCTGGTAGACGGTTTCACGCAGCGAGCCATCAACATCCAGGCCGTCACCACCTGCGACATTGGCTCTCTCGGCGCGATCCATGTCTGCCGTTCGCTGTCGTCGTTCCTGAGCGGCTTCTGAATCGGGATTCCCCGTGATGTCAGACGTCAAGTCCAACCAGGTCGCGCGTTCGATCAGGCCGGCACCGATCAGGTGGCTCAGTTCCTCGCGGACATAGGGGGTGCCGTACGGATCACACAACTCCAGTCGATTCGAGAGCCGAGCCAGAAATGAGTCGAGTCCGCGTGTGAAGTTTCGCGCATTCAGCAGCAGCCCGTTCAAGTGAGTTCTCACCGAGTCCGTCAGAATGGCCCGGTAGCTGTGTGGTTCGTTCAGTCCAATCGTGGCACCACACGACGGACAGGGAGCACTATTCCCGCGGCGAAAGGCGTCGATTCCCGATCGATTCCGGCGACTGGATTGACGATCCGGGTTTTCTCCGAACAGAAGACTCATGGCAATCTCCAAAAGGGTTGAATCAATATGTACGCGATTGACGCGAACGCCTGAGTGAAAACGTTGACGGGGCGAGGGCCGAACAGATTTGCGGGATCGATTTCCCAAAACTTCCGAAGTTCACCGGGCCGCGTCGCCAGGAAGCGGACCTCCTCGAATTCACGATGCCATGCGTGCGGCATCGGCAGCGGTGAAGCTCACAGAAACCAGCCGCCCATTGAGTTCGTGAGCGAGGGATTCCGCCTGAAGCAGCCGTTCCCGTTCGGCAGCCTGAACATGGTGCCGCCCCGACATCAGTTGCCGTCGGTGGGGACGCAGAAACAGCTTCCATTCAGTATCGACTCCTTCCGCAATGATGATCCGATCGTGGACGTCGCAGATCAGTGCCCACGACAGTTCGGAGGGCAGCGAGGCAACCTTCGTTAACTCCTTGGAGATCGCCTGAATGGCCCGCCGCTTCAGGTCGGCAAGTTTCTTGGCGGCTCGCTGGCACATCGGTATGGGCACGGCGGCCAGATCGACTTTGTCCGTCTGCGCGTTGTCGCCGCCGGGTTTGCCCAGGTCGGCGATGTGTTCGTTTGGTTCGAACTCTTCAAGCACCTTCCAAATGGTTGCCAGGAAGTGCGGGAAGTGGATACGGAAGTCGGCCAGCATTCGAAATGACGTGGTCAAATGGGGGACTCCACCCGATCGATCCGCCAGGTCGGCGAGTTGCCTGAAGACAGTCTCGGAATTGCCGCGTTCAACCAGCCGCGTGATCCCGGTCTGTTCGACCACCTGCAAGTTGGCTGATCGCCAGCGTTCGATGACCGATCGGCCGAGATCATTGCGGAGTTGCCCGAACATCGCCGCCAGTTCACACCGCAGTTTCTGCAGGAAGTGGTCGAGCGCCGACCCAATTTCGGCGCGACGCGATCGCAGGATGTAGTCGTGGATTTCCTGCGCAGACGGCACGGCGATTTCCTCGGATGCCTGTTCCTCAACCCGGTGGACGTCCTCCAGAAACTCCTCGTCGATGTCGTGACGATGCTGACTGGCGTTCACCTTCAGCAGACGCAGCCCCGACGTCAGCTTTTGCTGTCCTTCGTCAAGCCATTTCAGAAAATGCTCGTCCGGGTCGATCCGGGCGGCGGCAGTTCGAGCAGCTTCCGCCAGTTCCTCCAGCAGTGAACGTGTTTGCCGGGCCACGTCCTGCAGCGTGGCGAGCGGCCGCGCCAGTCGCTTCGCGTCCTGTTGCGGACACGTCTCGACCAGTCGTTCCAGCATGGGAACAATGACTTCCCGGCGCAGCGATTCCCGATCACTGCAATCCGCGATCGTGATCCCTGCCGGGGCGACGCCGAAGCCGATCGCCCCCCTGCGTACCGTTTCACATTGAAGTCGGTTTGGCTCTCCCTCGTGTCGGACTTCGTTCAGAACGACTGTGGCGATGTCGTTCAGCGCCACTCCATTGACAAGCTGGTTGTTGACTTCGTCGAGGATGCGGCTGTCCGCCGCCATCCAGTCGTCGCCCAGATGGCTTGGCAGACGCGTGATCAGCGCCGCATCCGCTTCATTATCCAGTAGGCTCGCCAGAGCGTCGTAGTCTCCCGAATTGTGACTATCGAGCCCCGCAGTGTCGAAGATCCGAATACTGCGGAATTCTTCCATCGGCATGGTGACAAAGACTCGCGCTTTGTGGACCGCGAAGCAGCGGTAGTCCGCGCCGGCATCGGCAGTCCCGGTCGCCGCATCCGGATGAGACACCCACTGCTTCAGTTTCGGAATGGACACCTGTTCCGTACGTCCGGTAAGGTGTTTGCGAAACACTGGCAATCGCTGCTGAATTCGAAACAATTCGGCATAGCGGCCACACAGCAGTTGTGACTCCGCATTCTTCATTCCAATGAACGCTGCCGCGTCTTTCGGGTCGGGAAGACGTTGAACGAGAAAGTCATCGAGACTGTTGGGAGCCTGTTCTTCCAGTCCGAAGTCCCGGTAGAACGCAATGACTCGTTCACGAAGAAACTCCGCTTCCGTGTAGGTGCTGATCTCCGCGTGCGGCGATCCGGGTTCGTGCAGCACTTCGATCGTGGCACCGGTGCAGTGCCCCAGCCGACCAGTGGGGATTTCGCGGTCACCCAATCCAGTCAACGACTGCAGCATGCGGCTCTTGCCCTGTCGAGCTCGCCCGAAACACAATAATGTCAGGAACGAGCGATTGAATCGCTCTCGTAATGAGCTCAACTGCCGCATTGCCGACTGACAGTCACGGCCGGCCGTGGCGAGCAATTCGCACTTCTCGGGCGAAAGCAATCCGGACAGCAAGTCACGCTGCGATTCAATTCCCTTCAGAACCTCCCGCAGCATGTCCGCGCAACGAATCGATGCCTCGATCCCGGGAACCTGCCGGCGGCGGTTGGCGACAATCTTCTCGATAGATGCCGCAATCTCGTCATTATGTGCTAAAATAGCCACCGGGTCTCCTTGGGTGAAGACGAGCCTGTGTCGAACGAAATCCGGAACCTCGGCCCGATGGCCTGGTCACGGAACACCGTCAAGAAACGGCTCACCGCGACATTACGAACAGGATTCGGGCGGGCATTCCATTGAGATTCCGGAATTCCGTCCCTCTCAGATTACCGACAGAACGGACATGCATGATGACTCAGAGCGACTCGAATCCTGGTCCGCCGCTAGAGCAGTTTGAGCTGGCCTGGAAGCATGGGAGCCCACCCGACGTCAGGCAGTTTGCCGCGGAACAGTCAAATTCGGGCCGCAATCTTCTGTCGGAACTCGTGATCCTGAACTTTGCCTGCATGTGGGAGTGTAAGGGAGATGCATCGCCTGTTGGTGTTTATCTCAATCGGTTCCCTGAGTTCAGAAACGACTCGGCTGTCCTGTTTGAACTCCTAGTGATCGAGATTCTCAATTGGCCTCATCCCGATCGCAGTAATTACCTTGTGAAGTTTCCTAAACTGCGGCCGGAACTGAATCGTCTGTTCGATCTGCTTTCGGAACTGTGTCCCGACAAGGTGCGGGAATGGCGCGACAGTCTCACGCAGTTCACAATTGGCCGTCGACATTCGATTTCGATCGCGGAAATGGGCGTTCCGGTCCCTGATCTGAAACTGTCCAAGTCAATCACGATGAGCGATCGCTTTGAGATCGGTAGGTTCGCTGGTGGCGGCGGTTTCAAACGCGTCTACCGCGGAAAGCAAGACAGCACGGGCCGTCAGGTGGCATTGAAGCAGCTTAAGGAGACCTCGCCCAGACGCAACCAGCGATTCGTCAGTGAAGGTCGAATTCAGGCCGCTTTGGATCACCAAAACATTCCCCCGATCGCCATGCTTGGGCCGCGGGAGGATCAGCCGTCAGTGCTGGTGGAGAAATTCATCGACGCACGAGAATGGGCCAAATTTATTCGGGACCGCAACACCAGCCTTCGGCGCAACCTCAACATCCTGCTCACCGTCAGCCGGACGGTCGCCTTTGCCCACGAACGCCACATCATTCACCGCGACATTAAACCGCAAAACGTGCTTGTTGACGACTTCGAACAGGTGTATCTCACCGACTGGGGGCTTGCTGCCCAATTTGGTGACACTGACGATCGTGATGAGCTGCTGAGTCATGTTCAAGACGACGCGGGTCGGATCGTGGGAACGCCGTTCTACATGCCGCCCGAGATGGCATTGGGACGAAGCGATTTGATGGGACCGGCGACGGATGTGTTTCAGTTGGGTTCCGTGCTGTACGAGATCCTGGCGCAACGTGGTCCCTTTGGCATGACTCCAGCCACTGCGTGGATCCGTGCGGCCGGGCACCAATTCCCCGAGCTTCCGCGATCCTTGTCGAAGGAGTACCGCGCCGTGGTCGCGAAAGCGATGGCTCAAAAACCGTCTGACCGCTACGCGAATGCCGGCGCGTTCGCTGACGATTTGCAACGGCTCATCGACGACGAGGAAGTTTCTGCCTGCAAACCACCAATTTCGAAACGGCTGCAACGATCCGCTCGGAAACACAAAACGGTCGTGGTATCGTTTGGCGTGGCGTTCCTGGCGGCGTTGCTCGTTGCGATCGGGGCATCCGTGGTAGTCGCCGAAAAGAACAATCGTCTGCAAGAAGCCAACGGGCACCTGGAATCCAGCAACCGGGAAGTCCAGGAGCTAAACACCACGTTGAGTTCGAAAAATCGGGAACTGGATGCGACCAACATCCGTCTTGAGGAATCCATTCGGTCGTTAGATCAGAGGAATCGGGAACTCGCCGACGCGAACAAATCTCTGCGCGAGGAGCGTGACCGCCTGGAGTTGTCTCTGGAGATTGGTTTCAAACTACTGCGAGGCATCGAAACCGAGCAGTATCACTCCCTTGACGACGCCTATTCGGACATCTGGCAGAATGGCTTCCGTCTGCCGGATGAGGAACGCTCAGCGATGTTGCCGCTGTACCAGGCTCTGGTGAGCATCCAGAAAGCAATCGATTTCCAGATGCAAGGGCCAGAGTCCAGCTCGGGGGTGAGCGGTCTGTTGACCAAAGTAACGAGCAAAGCGGCGGCTGCGAGGGAATTGAATACAGCACTCGGCCAGTTGAACCAGTCGATCCAGGTGAGTGATCAGGTCGGTCTCGCGTGGTTGCTGCGGGCTCAGTTGAAAATGGAATACCTCTCGCATCCCAAACAGGATGCTCTGAATGACTGGCACCACGCTGTGGCGCTGCTGCCCCGCTGCAGTGCGGCATTTAGTGGCCGCGGCTTTGCAAGGATTGGGATGAAGGACCTTGATCAGGCTGCAATCGACCTAGCCCGTGCGATCGAACTGGACCCCAGTAACGAGTACGCGCACTACGGCCTGGCGGAGATCCAGCTCAACCGTGAGGTATACGACTCGGCGATCGAACACTACCACGCGGCGCTGAATCTCCCCCGACGTTACATCATCAATCCCGAATGGAGGCGAATTCTATATCGGGGTGCAGCATACAGCCACTGGGGCCGCGCGCCACAACGGCTCAAGGCCGGCGATACCGAAGGGGCGTTTGAAGACTCCCGGGTCGCCGTCGAATTCTGCCCGGCCGCGGACCGTCCGGCACTCTGGTCGAACCTGCTGGTCATTCTGGCTGAGTTGAAACCGGACTCCGCGATCGCTAAACAACTCCGCGCGACGACTTCCGTATTCGACGGGGATGAAGATTCCGAGACGTTCCGACTCACCCGCGACTGCCTTGTCGCTGTGGCTGCTGCACGCGCGGGCACACTCGAATCAGCCGAAGTCGACCGCCTGATTCAACAGGTCCAATCGCATTCTACTGGCAATCGCTCGGTCATCCGGGAAATTACCGGGAAGGTGATTGAGCGAATGAAGGAATCCCTGGCGACACAAGACACAGAACCTGAGTCGAGGGCGAAAATAGCTCCACTGATCGAACTGCTCGAACAACGTGTCACGAACAAGTGAGTCGACACTGCGACTTCAAACGGCCTTCTTGCCGATATCGACCCACGATTACCGCAACTGCCGACAAATCGGCAATGACCTGGCCGAAGATGCCAATTGAACTCGTCTTCGGACGTCTGAACGAGATCATCAATGCGGCCGGGACTGGAGCCATTGCTGGTAGCGGGCCAGTTTGGGGCGCAACTCGTCGAGGAGACGCGTCGTGCGCATCCGGGCGGCGTCGGCGGAGGGTTTGCCGGTTCGGTCGCAGATTCCAAGTTCGTCGGCGATGACGGCCCAGGGAGCCTCTTCCATAAAGCGGCGTTTGAAGAGATGCCACTCATCCGGTTGAAGCTGGGTGCGCACGGCATCGCACAAATTGTTCAACGCCTGCATTTTCTCGGTCAGTAACACGTCATCGACGGGAGATGCCGTCACGGTGCCCGCCAGCCTCCGACGCTCATCGTCCGCCGCCGTGAGGTCCAGTCCGGCAGCCGCCGAATCCGTTTTGGCGGACTGGTGGAGCGACTGATTTCTGGACTGGTCGCGCAGCAACGAGTGCAGGTAGGCGTGTTTTTCGATGACAGCGTTTTTGGTCATGACGCCCAGCAGCGACATGAACTCGCCCTCGGTGGAAATCGAGAGCGTGCCATGCCGAACGCAGCCGACCAGACGTCGCATGACCGTGCTGGTGATGTCGCTGGTGTCAAAGGCCCGCCGAACATCATTGGTCAATTGCCGCCGCGCCATGTTCCGCACGCGACGAGCGATCTGCTGCATGAAGGCCTCTTCTTCGTGCGTCGGTGAACCACCACCGCCCGAGTCCATCCGTTGCTTGAACTGCTGAAAGACTTCGCTCGTTTCGTGTTCGATCTGGTCAGACATCTCTTTCTCCGGGTTGGGTTTCGGTGACACAGCATGAGGGGCTGGCCAAATGCGACAACCACTCCGCCGCACCTTCAATACGAACGACCGCCGGCCACTTCACCAGGAAACAGCTTCCAACAGGAGTCCGAACAAGAATGCTTAGGATTCTCCCTGACGCTGACGCGAAGCACTCGACGGGCCGAGCAGTCGAAACCGCCGAATGTTCAGACGAGGACTGGAAACTTCCTTAGCGTTCTTGCTGCTGGACGGCACAGTGTGATGTGTGATGACAACGTGGTCACCCACCTGAGTGGCACCGATCTGGCACGAATCACAAGGAGGATTATACAGGGCTCGCGCGGGACGAATCCAATGCTGAATCCGGCTGCCCACGATCCATACGTACCCATCTTGAACTGTGATGTGCGTTCTGTACACGCCGGCCCGCTTGTGCGATAACCGCCGAATCTGGACCAGCAAGTCAAACGAAGGAAGCGTTTCGTGCCAACAATTCATCCGACGAAACTTCATCAGGCCACAATTGAGTGGGTTCGATTGAAACAGATCGACGCGGGCAGCGATCTTCGCACATTTGTCGCCCGATACCCCAGTTTCGCCGATGAGTTGCTGCTGGAACTGGTGATCTTCGAATTCGATCTCCAGTCTTGTTCGGGCGATCAACTGCCCATCGAAGTCTGGCTAAGAAAGTTCTTTCCGGAGTTTACCCAGAATGAGTCTATTGTTCGCGAACTGGTCCTGGTCGAGATCCTGCGGTCTCCTGCGCGTCCCATTGAGCAGAAGTACGTAAAACGATTTCCTGGGTGTGAAGCCGCCGTCCGATTCGTCTTCGCGATGCTTCCCCCGCTCGATGCGCGCGAGTTTTCCGACATCTCGAAGTCATTCCGGGACCGTCTGGACCAGATCCGCGCAGACTCCCTGCGACGTGCCGAACGGGGTGCTTGCGAAACCGACAATGGCGGGGAGGTTTTGTCGCTTGAGAATGGGACGGTCCTGGCATCCATGGATTCCTACTTGATCGAACGAAAGATCGGCCAGGGCGGCAACAAGCACGTCTATTCCGCACGACAAGCGAGCACGGGTCAAGAAGTCGCCCTGAAACAGCTTCGCCACGATTCTTCGGAAGACCGTCTGTATTTCGTCAGCGAGGGACGCATCCAGTCGCGTCTCAAGCATCAGAACATTCCCCCGATCCTGCAGCTTGGTCCGGTCGCAGACCAACCGACGATGCTGCTGGAAAAACTCATCAACGCACCGGACTGGTCTGAAACGATTCACGCTTCGGACCAACCGGAAGCCGAGCGGCTGTTGAAGAATCTAGAAATTCTGCGCACGGTTGCGGTGGCTGCCGCGGCCGCTCACAAAGCGGGCGTCATTCATCGGGACATCAAGCCGCAGAACGTGCTGGTCGGTGAGTTCTCCGAGGTTTACCTGGCCGATTGGGGAACGGCGGTGCTGGCCCACGGCCGCGCCGCCTCGAACAACGGACGTGACGACGGGATTCGCACACTGGAAGCGGAAACGAGGTGGAGTGAGGTTGGAACGCCCGCCTATATGTCACCGGAGCAGGCGCTGGGGCACTGGGACCGATGCTCCTACGCGACTGACGTATTTCAGTTGGGGGCCATCCTGTATGAAATTCTGAGTGGCCATCCGCCTTATGGCGGACTTCGCCGCACCGCACAGCTTCAGGCCGCGCGAGCGCGCTTCCAGCCACTCGGAGAGGAACTTCCACCTGAGCTGGTATGGATCGCACGACGGTCGATGGCCGAATCTCCTGAGGATCGATTCGAAGATGCCGGTGAGTTTGCGGCGGCGATTGACGCTTATCTGCGTCACCGCGAAGCCGAAGGTCTGTACCTGCGAACACATAAAGCTCTGAGCGAAATCAAGGTCCGTTTGGCGTCATCCTGCCCGAGCAGTGACGACCACTCGCTCTCCAACGGGCTCATCGTCGCCGCTGAACAGTTTCGGCAAGTGACGGCGCTCTGGCGCGAGAGTCGAAACACTCCGGAGGTTAAAGTAGGACGCGTCGCGGAAGAAACGAACGGTCGACGGCATGGACACTTACCGACAGTCGACAAATTTGTCCATGATGGCATCGCCCGAGCCGTTGACGGTGAGCGGGAAGCCCGCCGAGTCCTGACAAAATATGCCCTCGACAAGGGCGACCTGGGATTGGCCAATGAACAGCTTGGAGAACTCACTCGACTGACACCTCACGAAGACGTCCAGCCGCTAAAGGCGATCCTGGATTCCAGGAGACGCGGACGACGGGCAGCCCGTGTGGCTCTGGTAACATCCACCCTAGCCGCTGCGCTGGCGGTACTGGTGGCCATCTGGATGCGTGTGCATGCCGACGAAATCGCAGCTCAGAAAACGATCGTCGAACGGGATCGAGATCTGGCAGAAATCCGCCGGGATCTCGCTGTGCAAAATGAACTCACGGCGGCAGAAAGGGCAATGCTGGAAGAAGAGCGCCGGAAGCGCGCCGAATCGGAAGCTCGCTTCGCAGAAATTCAGCGGCACCGGGCCGAAGCACAGCCGCTTCTGCAGAAAGCCGAACTTTGCCGGACTGCAAATTTTACGTCGGCCGAAGCGGCCTACCTGTCTGAGGCACTGCCCGGCCTGTCGGGCTCCGAGCAGACCGATGCGGCGTTGCGACTCGCGAAGAGTCTGCAGAACTCTCTGGTCGTCAAAGACATTTCGCCACGTCGGATTTTTTCTGAACGGGGCATTTGGCGATCGAACGGAGACCGGATCGTCACAGCGGATCGCCGGGATAGCCAGATCCAGGTCTGGGATGCGCACAGTCTGGAACTGACCAACGTACTCTCCGGACACACCATTCCCACTGATCGGGGCGGGCCGTACGGCGCGATCACCGGGCTCGTGGCGGATCCGGGAAAGCCGGAGAGCTTCTATTCCTGCGGGTTGGACGGAACGGTTCGCCGGTGGAACGTCAACGGGCACGTATCGGAAGCAGCCGCGTCACCAGCGTCGGATCTGAAGCCGAAATGGGTTTCGCTCGCACTCAGTCCGGCCGAGGCGACTGTTGCTGAAGACTCTCTCCTCCTGGGTGATCAGAATGGGAACATCGTCAGAGTTCACGCCAGCTCCCTCCAAGAAACCGGCCGACTGACCGCCGCTCATGACGGAGCGATTCGGGCAATTGCCGTTTCGATTTCCGGGCAGATCGGCAGCGGCGACGTCGAGGGCTCGGTCAGACTGTGGACGAGCTCGCTGCAACCGATACGCAAGCTGGATCGTGCCGGCGACAGCCGCGACGCACCTGTGCGAGTCGTCCGCTTTAGCAGCGACGGACAACGGTTGGCTGTGGCTGGAGAGTTCCGGCACATCGAAATCCACGAAGTGGAAAGCGGGGACCTACTGGGGCGATTGGCAGGCCACGACTATCGCGAGGATGAAAAACCGCTCACCACCGATCTTTGGTTTTCAGGTTCTGAAATCTTCTCGACAGGTCAGGATGGCCTGATTCGCATCTGGCAACTCCCCCAGCCACAAGGCGGTCAGGATGACTGGGCTCAAGTCGTATCGAAGAACTGCGTCGGTCACGAACGAAACCGGTTCGGGGCCCAGGCCGCGAGAAGTCTCGCGCTGCACCCTGCCGGAAACCGTATCTTGAGTGTGGGCGCTGATAACACAATTCGCATCTGGAACCGGGACGATCGGACCCAGTTGGCCCGGCTGGCAGGCTGGGACACACGGCCAGACAGCCCGACGCGATTGGAGTCTGACTCGATTTCCGCTTTCTCGCGGGACTCTGGAATCCTGATTTCGGCCGGCTTCTCTGTGGACGCTTACGTGCGCGTCTGGTCCCTACCGGAACTCAGAGAAG
Source organism: Planctomicrobium piriforme (assembly GCA_945860955.1). Lineage (GTDB taxonomy): Bacteria > Planctomycetota > Planctomycetia > Planctomycetales > Planctomycetaceae > UBA10511. Next base: position 2,300 of record CAMATH010000145.1, on the reverse strand, counting down.
TCAAACACTTCCTCGATCTCCACGAACTCGAAGGAACAAACGAACAGTTTCCTGTTCACGCGCTGGCCTTGACGTCAGATGGTTCGCGGTTCGCCCTCGCCGATCATAAAGGACGAATCTCTGTGCGATCGACAGTGGATGGCTCACTGCAGTGGCAGGCCGACGCACATGTCGTTTTTGAAGCACTCAAGATGGCTGATGGCTCTGAGAATCCCCTTCCGCCAGCGACCATTGCCGCGCTGACCTGGACACGGGATGGCAAATCACTGATTTCATCCGGATACGACTCTCGGCTGAAAATCTGGAACGGCGACGACGGCTCCCTCATCCGTGAATGGGATGCCGTTGATCCCGACCATCCCCGCGAAGGGGGGTTGCTGAACCGTGTGGTGCGTGGTCCGAATGGCGAGGTCACCCGAGAACGGGTGATACTCAAGGCGACCGACGAACTCCTAGTTCCACTCCAGGGTGACCGTCTGCTGACCGCCGGACGTGACGGAATCTTGCGACTCTGGAACGTGACTGACGGAACGCTGGTCCGCCGAGTCAACGAAGTCGCGGATCGCATCAGTTGCCTTGACGTCGATGAGGACCAGAAGCTCATCGTCACGGGAAACACTAACGGTGAACTTCAACTCTGGGATGCCCAGGCACTGACCATTTTCGCCCGCATCGACGTGAGGTCCATTCCCGTTGACTTCGAGGATCATTCACGCAAGTCCAACCGGACATCGACAGTCCTGTCGGACAAGTCCCGAGTGGTCAGCGTCGCCTTGAACCGCGGCACTGACCGCGTCGCCGCCTTCTTTGGGGATGGCACGATTGGAGTGGTCGATCTGAACAACGGTCGAATTGTGTCGCGCGGTTATGGACATGAAGGTCCGGCAAAGCCGTTCCGCCACACCGACCTGTATTTCACGGCGAATGATGCCCTGATATCTGTCGATAGCGATTTGGCAATCCGTCGCTGGGAGATTGCTGGACCGCCATCGCACGTTCTGCGGACGATCGAAGCGCCAACCCAACAGGACCGCGTGTGGAATGTCGCGACTCGGTCGGACGGCGGTTGGAATGCGATTGATGTGAGCGGCCGCGTCCTGGCCGACATTCAGGATGACTTTTCGGCAGCCGCCTCGTGGGCTCCAGAACTCGATCGCTCGTGGGCTCTGAGGGAACTGACGGATGGCAGAATTCTGGCGGCGACGTATTTCGGGCGGGCTTTTGTCTGGAATCCCCGGTCAAAACAGGCCGATCTGTTTTTGCCGAGTGAAGGCGAGAGGGTTTTTCCGGACAAGTCATCTCTTCAGCGGATCCAACAGGATCCAGCGTTTTCCGATTCGATTGGCGTACAGAGTCTGGTCGCATATTCGGCATCGGCCGGGCTGGCGGCATCCTGCTGGCGTGACGGTGTCATCGATCTCTGGAACCCGGACACACGTGCATCACGACATACACTGCAATTGCCGCCGCCAGACCACACCAGCATGAGAACGGACGGAGAGTCAATTGTTCGTGGCCGCCTTTTTCGGCGGAGGGTGGCCGGACTTGAATTCTCCCCGGACGGAACACAGCTCGCTGCGATGACAGATTACGGCGAACTGTTCGTCTGGAAAATGAACATGGAAGGAGATCCTGAACTGGGTCACCGTTTGTACGCGAAAGCGGGTGGTACGGATCTGGTGTGGACGAGCGATGGTCGGCGGCTCATCCAGTGTGGTGCAGGCGGGATTTCTGTCTGGGACATCACCCGCGAAACTGTGGTCATCCAACTGCCAGGACATGACCCCGTCGAATTCCAGCCGGGCGCTCTGAGCGCTGGAGTGCTGCGACTGGCAGCTCGTTCGCAGGACGGACTGCTGGCGACGGCGGGTACCGATGCGACGATCCGGTTCTGGCGCATTGACGCGGAACACGATGAACTCAAGCCTCTGGGCCTCCTGTCATTGCTGCCCTGGAACAAGGAACGCCGGACCGGCACATTCGTACGTGACAGTAAGCAGGTGGGAGTGCTGCCCGGAGAGTGTCTCGACACAGAGATGTTTCGGGATCTGGCGTTCAGCGAGGACGGAGCCGAGCTGGCTGTCGTCAATTCAATTGGTAACATCATCCTGATCGACGTTCAAGCCATCCTAGACTGGAACCAATCCCTGATTGAGTCGGGGCGAGAAATGGCCAAACACGCGACCGGTCTGAGCGTTGACGCAAATCAGCAACTCACCGTCCGATATCGCAATCGCTTGCAGGAAAGCAAATAGCGGCACGATCCAAACGGCGGCTGCGTTCAGATGTCCCATCAATGC
>CAMATH010000144.1 GCA_945860955.1 Planctomicrobium piriforme | reverse complement strand
GGCGTCGTAGGAACGCCGTCTGCTATTTGTCGCGACGACGCTCCTGCGGCGTCGCGCCCGACGGCGCAGCCGGCGGCCAGGTCGGTCAACGTGACCCGATGTTTGACTTTGCCGCCGTGGGAGCAGTTGTTTGCAGCCGGTTGGCGGCTGGTATTGACGACGGCCCCATCCGCCTTGAGCGGATGGGGAGAAAGATCGATGGCTAGCCCCAAGCCACCTTGCGCAGTCCAGACCCCATCCACCTCGAGTGGATGGTGAATCAGATCTTCGCTCTGTCTCTCACACACGACGTCGGTAACCAAGGCAACGGGTGCCATCGGCGATGTCGTGCTTGATGCGAGACCTGCACGCGTACCGCGTTCGCTGCGACGATGAGCGACCAACCGCTTTGTGATCCGGATTGGTTTCGTTTGACCCCGATCGTGTCTGACAGAGCGAGGATCTCATTCACCAATCCACACGAGGTGGATGGGGTCTTGCTCAAGGTCGGGCACTCTTCTAGCTGCCGATCTCATTCACCATCCGGACGAGCCGGATGGGGTCTGGGGACACGAATCGTCGGATTTGACGCCGTGCGGAGTATTAGGTCGGTTAGCGCGACCCGGGGTTTGATCTCACCGTCGTGGGAGCGGTTGTTTCCGATGCGGTGCTTCAATCTGACTCCACTCAACTCTGCCGAAGACGTCCAGACCGCGGCGTCGTAGGAACGCCGTCCGCTACGTGTCGTGCCGGAATTCCCGAATGCGAACTCACACAGTCTTCGCAGTTTTCACACACTGCCTCAGTAGGCTCACCCACGCGCGGACTCGGGTCTGCGGTTCTTGCCCGCATTTGCTTCCTCCCCTGCTGGTTTTGATGACGATGATGCGTCGACTGCAACCTCTGTTGTTCCTGCTGACAATCACAAGCTTCGCGGCCGCTGGCCCGATCGATTCTTCCAACCGCGATGTGTTGACGCCCAACACGGGTGCGTTTCCACAGTCCGGCGTGACGCTGGGAGGTACGAAATTTATCAACCGCGGCTTGCAGGGTGTGGGTCGGTTCGCCGCCAATGCCATTGACCCGGCGACGGGAGAGTCGCTCGGTTCGATCTCTGACATGCAGATCACCGATTTTCAGAATCTAGGAGCCGGAAGCTGGAGTGGAACCTTCAACTTTCTGCCAGATCGTGGCTACAACAGTGACACAATTTTCTCGAATTACGCCGCTCGGATCAACACCTTCTCCTTCGTATTCACTCCGCAGACCACATCGGCGGTGACTTCGTCGCAAGATCAGATCCAAATGACCTTTGAGGGATCGACTCGTTTCACCTACGACCACGACAACAACCCTCTCACCGCTCCAGTCTTCACCACAGGGATGCTGGCGACTGGCAGCCGGTCGTTGCACGGCGTCACGGTCCCCTCGACAGCGGGCAATACCACGCAAAGTGACGGAACTGTGAGCAATCGCCTGACGGTCGACGCCGAGGGCCTGGCTCTCGACAACCGAGCTGGGAAAGCGGGCTCGGGTTGGATCAGCGACGAATATGGCGCGTCGATCTACCACTTCAATGCGTCGAAAGAAATTGACGGAGTTTTGCAACTTCCCGCGGCACTGATTCCTTTCAACGGAAACACCCCGACGTTCGATGGCGACCAGACGAACGGACGCAGAACAAACCAAGGACTCGAGGGGCTGGCCCAGTCACCCGATGGCACAAAACTGTTCGCGTTGATGCAGAGCGCCACAATCCAGGATTCGGGAGCCGGCAATGCGGGACGTTCAAACGATCGTCTGCTGGTTTATGATGTCAAGAACTCTGACTCGCCCAGCGACCCGGTCGCGCAATATGTCATTCAATTGCCGCGAGTCGACGACAACGGAGGGACTCCTGCGGTGAATCGAACGGCGGCTCAAAGTTCGATCCTCGTCCTCAATGACCACCAGATTCTCATTCTGTCACGTGATGGAAATGGTCGCGGTGCCTCGCGCTCACCAGTGTTCAAGTCGATCCTTCTTGCCGACCTGAATGGTGCGACCAATATTGATGGCCTTTTCGACGCCAACGGAGCTGCCGTCGCCCCTGGAGGGGTTCTCAATCCCACAGTGACTCCGCTGTCGTGGACGGAAGCGCTCAATCTTATCGGAAAACTCGACCTCAGTATCACCGAGTTGGAACAATTCGGAATCAACCTCAATACGGCCCCCGGAAACATCAACACGATTTCCGAGAAGTGGGAGGCCTTGTCGCTGGTCTCGGTAGACGACCCCTTGGCCCCCAACGACTACTTCTTGTTTGTTGGCAACGACAATGACTTTATCACTTCGACGGGAAAATACCTCGACGCCAACGGTAACCTCCAGAATTACAATGCCGGCCTCGAAAACGACACGGTCATCCTGGCGTTTCGCGTCACCGTGGTTCCGGAACCCGGAACGCTGGTGTTGGCGTCGGCTGGAATTGTTGTGGCACTTTTCGCCAGTCGACGGCGAAAAACGAAGTAGTGCCGTGAAGACCACGCTGTGAATAGAATCGGGCGGAAGTCGGTGAATCGACTTCCGCCCGTTGTGTTTTCAGGAGACTCGCTGAGCTTGGGACAACCCCTCGATCAGCCAACGCGGGGCATCGACCAGCCGCGAGGCAAAATCGCCTCTTTGACGACCACCACAATCCCGTCACGCACGACCACCGGCTCGTCTTCGCCAAAGTCAAGCAGATTCTGTTCGTTACTGATTCGCGCCGCGGTTCCAATCCGCACGTTTTTGTCCACGATGGCCCCCAGAATTTGGGTTCCGTCCCCAATTCCGATCGTGGGACGGGTCGCACGCTCGTCGGACGCGATCTCATCCGGAGTCTGGAAGTCGTCGGCTCCCATCACAATCGAATTCCGGATCACGACGTTCTTGCCAATTTGCGACCGTACTCCGATCACGCTGTTCTCGATGATCGATCCCTCACCAATTCGACATCCGTCGGCGATGATGCTGTTCGACACCGACACGTTTTTGAATTGCGACGGCGGCAGAAACCGCAGCCGGGAGTAGATCGGCGCGCTCGGCGAAATGAGCTGGAACGGTGGATTGGTTGACGCAAGCTGCAAATTCGCGTCGTAGAACGCCCGAATCGTTCCGATATCCTCCCAGTAGCCGTCAAACAGGTGCAATTGCACCTGTCGGCTGCGGAGTGCCGCCGGGAAGACCTCTTTTCCGAAGTCCTGGTAGTCAGTCTTCGTCAGCGTCTCGACCAGGGTGTCACGGTTGAACAGGTAGATCCCCATGCTGGCCAGACAATCCCGGCCACGGCTCTCGATCCCCCGGGCGTCAATCCAGGCGGGGTCGGTTCGCACCATGTCAATGTCCGCCTCGGACCGCGGCTTTTCCAAAAATCCCCGCACCCGTCCGGCGTCGTCCGCCCGCATGATTCCAAATGACGATGCCTGTTTCCTGTCCACCGGCAAAGCGGCAATCGACACCTGCGCCTTCGATTCCTGATGTGTCCGGATCATCTCCCGGAAATTCATGCGGTAGAGCTGGTCGCCCGACAGGATGAGCACATAGTCGATCCCTGGTCCCTCAATCCGCTTGATGTTCTGCCGCACCGCGTCGGCCGTTCCCTGGTACCATTCGCTCCCCTTCAGGGTTTGCTGAGCGGCGAGAATCTCGACGAATCCTCCCCCGAACAGGTCAAACTTGTACGCTTGGTTGATGTGGCGATTCAGGCTGACCGAGTTGAACTGCGTCAGCACATAGATCCGATTCAACCCGCTGTTGAGGCAGTTGGAAATCGGAATGTCAATGAGGCGGTACTTGCCGGCCAGCGGAACGGCGGGCTTCGAGCGGTCCTTCGTCAGGGGGAACAACCGCGTTCCCTTGCCACCACCAAGAATGAGTGTGATCGTATTGGCCATGTTTTAGTCGAACGAGGAATCGGTTCCAATCGGGTCGCCGGGGCGCGGTCATCCTATACGAAAACGCCCGTTGAACAGAAGCCCGATTCGCTCGACGTACTGGGGCAGCCCCACAAGCGAGCCGTCCGTCGCGAAATGAATCGGACGTCGTCGGGGCTTCGCCTCTTCGCCGGGACTCTCGCGATTCCGCGACGCGCCTCGTCGTGTTGTTTCTTGACAGGATGAATTTTGATGTGAGTCCTGGGGCAGCCCCCAGTGCGTTGCTTGGCCGGCGGGGGCACATTGGGGCAGTCTTTCGGAGAAAGACGCCTACTTTGGAGTGCGCGGCCCGCCACGTATTGTCCCGGCCGCCGGTCGCATGGTACGCTACACGAACTAACAATTCGGAATTCACCGGATCCTGCCGCATGTCAACAATTCTTCAAGAACCCGTTGTCGAAACGACTCCGCGCCGGGGGGGCGATGGCGAGCCGGCGTGGGACGTGGCGCTCTTATTCCCGCTGCAAGGGCGCTGGAGCGAGTCCGATTATCTGGCGATCGACACCAATAAAATGGTCGAATTGGCCGATGGGCGACTTGAGGTTCTGCCGATGCCGACGTTTTATCACCAACTTCTGGTGAAGTATTTCGTCATGCGACTGGATTCGCATGTTGTCGAACGGCGACTCGGGGACGTCGCCTTCGCTCCACTTCCCATCCGCCTCTTTCCGGGAACATTCCGCGAACCCGATATCGTCTTCCTGCGGGGGGAGCGTGTGGGAGATCCCCACGATCCGTTAAACGGGGCGGATCTGGTGGTCGAAGTCGTCAGCGACGCGGCCGATAACCGTCGACGTGACCTCGTCACCAAACGGACCGAATACGCCCGGGCGGGAATCGCCGAATACTGGATCGTCGATCCCCAGGAGAAATGCGTTTCGGTTCTGGTTCTGGAAGCGGGGGAATACCGCGCGCATCAGGAGCGCCGGCCGGGTGGCAGCGCCGCTTCGGTGCTGCTCCCCGGGTTTCAGATTTCCGTCGATGAACTGTTCGCGGCGGGATCGGCCGGGCGAGAACAACCGTAAGCGAACACTCAACCCGCGATCACGTCGTATAGTCGGCGTTCAACCGGACATACTCCGCCGTCAGATCGCAGGTCCAGAAGCGAACCGACTCGGACCCCAGCGGGAATTCCAGATCGATGTGAACCCGCCGATTGTTGCGAATGCCAGCCGACACTTCGGCCGCGTTGAACGGGGTGGGTGTCCCCGATTGATACAACAGCAGGCCGTTCAGCCGCAGCGTGATATCGCTTTCCGCCAGCGGAACACCCGCATACCCGACCGCCGACACAATTCGCCCCCAGTTCGGGTCGGCACCGGTGATCGCCGTCTTGACGAGGGGGGAGTCGGCGACCGCTTTGGCGATGCGGTAGGCGTCGGCCCGGGTGCGGAGTCCGCGCACATCGATCTCAATCTCGTGGTCGGCCCCCTCGGCGTCGCGAATGATGAGCTGCGCCAGGTCGGCGGCGACACCGTCCAGCCATCCTTGAAACGTCTCCCGGTCGTTGGCTGACTCGAGCCTCGCTCCCGACGCGCCACTCGCCAACAGAATCACTGTGTCGCTAGTGCTCATGTGCCCTTCGACACTGATGCAGTTGAAGCTGCGGTCGACGGCGTGCCTCAAACATGCGTCCGCCTCGGCGGGGGTCAATGCCACGTCGGTCAAGATCACCGACAACATGGTTGCCATGTTGGGAGCGATCATCGCGGCCCCTTTGCACACCCCGCTGATGCGGACCGGCTTCCCCCCAAGTGATCCCACGCGGGTCGCCTGCTTGGGAAACGTGTCGGTCGTCATGATCCCCCGCGCGGCGTCGAGAAAGGCCCCGTCGCTGGCAGCCAGCGCGTCGACCACTTTCGGAATCCCGGCCGCGAGTTTGTCTTTGGGAAGAAACCGCCCAATGACGCCCGTGGAACAGACCAGTACATCGTCTGCGGCGCAACCCAGTTTGGTCGCGACCTCGGCGGTCATCCACTCCGCGTCCGCGATCCCTTGATCGCCCGTGCAGGCGTTCGAGTTGCCCGAATTGATGACGACACCCCGAGCCGTTCCCCGTGGTACCCGCCGACGCGAGACCTTGACCGGCGCTCCATGGACGAGATTCGTCGTGAAGACCCCGGCCGCTGTCGCCGGCTTGTCGGAGACAAACAGCGACAAGTCGAATAATTGCGGATCTTTTTTCACGCCGCAATGCAGACCTGCGGTCCGGAAACCCAGGGGGAGAGGTAGTGCGTTGACAGTCATGGTGTTCTTGAAATGCGGGGAGTTGTGCGGAGCGCGGTTTCGCGACGTCCGAGAACGAGATACTGAGTGTTGACTGACACTGCAACCGTCGCCGGAAGTTCGCGGAAAACGGCGGGCGACCGGTCGTCACTCACCATCGGCGGCGGGAGTGGCAGCATAAAGCGAATCCATCACGCCAGAATTTCGTGAACCACCTCACCCGCCACGTCGGTCAGGCGGTAGTCACGTCCGGAATGACGGAAGGTCAGGCGTTCGTGGTCCAGTCCCATCAGGTGCAGAATTGTGGCGTGAAAATCGTGGACATGGACTTTGTCTTTCGCGACATCAATGCCGTACTCATCCGATTCTCCATACGCGATTCCCGGCTTCACCCCCGCTCCCGCCAACCAGCTCGAGAAGACCCAGTGATGGTGTTCCCGTCCCCGGGCGTCGGGGGCCGAATTGAATGGCGTCCGGCCGAATTCCGATGTCCAAACCACCAGCGTATCATCCAGCATCCCCCGCTGCTTGAGATCACGCAGCAGCCCCGCGATCGGCTGGTCGACGTTCTTCGCGAGAGGAACGTGTGTCTGCATGTCGCCGTGCGCGTCCCAGTTGCCCGACGAACCGACATCGATCAACTCCACGAACCGCACTCCGCGTTCCGCGAGCCGCCGCGCGACCAGGCACTGCCACGCGAATCCGCCGGTCCCCCCCCGGTCCAGCCCATACATCTTGAGCGTCGCGTCGGTCTCTTGCGACAGGTCGAAGACTTCGGGCATCGCGGCCTGCATGCCGAAGGCTGTTTCAAACGACTTGATCCGGGCGGCGAGCAGTGGATCGCCCGTGCGGTTCGCCTGATGCCGCTGGTTCATCTTCGCCATCACCCCCAGCTCCATTTCCTGAAGCCGGCCACTGGCGGCGCGACGCTGAATGTTCGCCACCGGCTCGCGCCCCGGGACCACCAGCGTCCCCTGGTGCGATCCCGGGAGAAAATCACTTCCCCACACCTGACCGCCGGCGTAGGGGGAATGCGGCGCGATCACCACAAACGACGGCAGGTTGTTGTTCATCGTTCCCAGGCCGTAACTGACCCACGAACCGATACTCGGCCGCGCGAACGTGAACGACCCGGTATGAATACCCAGCGTCGCTTCGTAATGGTTGGTGTGATCGGATTTCATCGAACGAATCACACACAAATCGTCGACGCACTCCGCCATGTGCGGAAACAGCCCGCTGACTTCGGTTCCCGACTGGCCACGCGGTGCGAACGCCCACTCGGGCCGTTTGAGGAACATTTTGAAGTCCCCCTTCCGCCCCTGAAATTCGTTGACGGGAACCGTCTTGCCGGCGTCAGCGAACAGCTTCGGTTTGGGATCCCACGTGTCAACGTGCGAGACCCCGCCGCTCATAAACAGGAAGATCACCCGCTTCGCCTTGGGGGAGAAGTGGGTCGGCTTCGGAGCGAGCGGGTCGGCGGATGTCGACTGGCCAGCGTCGTCGGCGAGCAGTTGGAACACAATCCCCGGAAACAACAGCGAACCGCCGACCATCGATCGCAGCGCGTCGCGACGGTTCGGCAAAGGAGCAGGTGAGGTGTTCATGACGTTCCTTCGTGGTTCGGAACAGGGACTGGGTCGGCGGTGTGTTGTCGTTCGGTCAGTCGGTCGAAGCGTCAATCGACGTGCAGAAACTCGTTACCGCCGATCAGCGTTCGCAGGTACGCCGCCAGCGCCCGAATTGGCACGTTGTCAATCTGGAGAGCGGTGAGTTCCGTGCGGTAGGTCGCCAGAAATTCGCCCGCTTCCCGCAGTTCGACTTGCGTGGGCTGTCGGCCGCAAGCGGACTTCCAGGCCAGTTCGATCTGTTTGGGTTCCTCGGCCGCGGTGCCGAGTAACCGGACGGCCCACCGCTCGGCGGTGGTGTGAATGAACGGGTCGTTCAGAAAATAGAGTGCCTGGGTGGGAACCGTCGTGTCCAACCGGTCGGCAGTCGAGGCGTTCGGGTCGGCGCCATCAAACAGCGCGAGAAACGGATGCCGTTTCAGCCGCTGCGTCATCAGGTAGACACTTCGATGTTTGTGGTCATAGACCGCGTTGAAGGGACCATGCTGCGAGAACCCGAAGCTGATGGGGGACGGGAACGGATGCTCGCGCGCGGGGGACACATCGAGTTCACCACTCACAGAAAGGATCGCATCCCGGATCTCTTCGGCGGAGAGTCGCCGCCGCGTGAACCCGACGTAGAGATCCCCCGCGGAGTGATTTCCCAAGGCGCTTGTGTCGACCCCGTCCGTCGGCCGGGACTCAAGCGACGATTGTTGGTACGTGGCACTCAACACGATCAACCGGTGCAGTGCCTTCAGTGACCAGCCACTCTTTATGAACTGCGTCGCCAGGTGGTCGAGCAGTTCCGGATGGGTCGGCGGCATTCCGCGAACGCCGAAGTCGTTGGGGGTCTTGACCAGTCCGCGTCCAAAATGGTACTGCCAGACGCGATTGACCATCACCCGCGCGGTCAGCGGATTGTCGGCCTGGGTGATCCAGTTCGCCAACTCCAGTCGGCCGCTGCCGCGCGTTTCCACAGGAAGCGAACCTCCCCCGAGGAGCTTGATGAAACCGCGCGGGACTTCGACCCCGGGCTGGTCCGGCTCGCCCCGCATCTGCGTGCGCACATTGTGCGGTGTTCCCTCCGACATCCCATAGGTGAGGGGGAATGGCCCGTTCGCCAGAAGGTTTTCGAGTTCCTGGCGGTCTCGGTCGGCGTGTTGGCCCAGATCGGCGAGCTGTCGGCGGATCTCGGCGACCTGCTCGCGCCGGCCGGCTCCCGAGCCTTTCTCGGCTGAAATTGGCTGTGCGTCGAAAGGGGGAAGCGATTTGTCTCGAATGACGAAGTTGTCGGCATCGAGCGCGGGGCGGATACCGCCGATGTGGCCATAACTGTCGATGAACGAATAGTCGATCGCGCCATCCCAGCCGTTTGCCAATTGTCCGCCAAATTCCCGTTTGTCGGTCCGAGACGTGATGGTTCCGATGTAGGTCTTCGCCTGGAGATCGAGCGTCATCTGCACCTGGTACCACTCACCGACCGCGAGTGGAGAGACAGTCTCCTTCGCGTCGCCACTGCGGCGGAAAAACTCCTTCGCATTGAAGAACAATTCGACCGCCGCCGAACTCCCCGGTCCGTGTCCCAGGTAATACCGCCACGAACCATTCCCGCCTGCCTCCTGGCCCGCGCAGCGGAAGTCAAACCCGACGAACAGTTTCCCTTCCGCGTCCGGCTTCACCGCGGGAAGCGTCAGGCCAAAGCCGTCGTACTCGCCCCGGTTCGGCATGTGAATCCCCAGCTCTCCCGGTCCATAGATGTTGCGGAACGGGCTCTGGGAATTCGTGGTCAGCTTGACGACGCTGTTGGGTCCGGGATTCCACGGAGAGGCGGGAGCCGAGTCTTTGGTCTGCAATTCAAAATCCCCGTCGATCCCCGTCAGCGATTTCAACTTTTCGTTGAGCGCGACCGGGTCGGGGCCGGCAGTCTGCACCACCGTGGCCGGGAGTTCGGTGGAAACCTCGGGAATCGCGACGTCCTGGACTCCGAGATTGTCGTACTCGATCGCGGGCGGTTTTGCCGTCACTGCTTCGAATGAGTCGAGAGTCACGAGATCGACGGCCGGCAGCGCGCTGGGCGAAGTCGGTTTGTTGGCGAATTCCGTAACCGCACCCGGTCTTCCAACACGCCCCGAGACGTTTCGGCCACCCAGATCAATCGCCAATTGCAGATTGTGCCATTGATTCGGTGCGAGTGCCGCGACTTTTTCAATCGCCCCGTCGCTTCGCAAAGACACACTTTCCGAAGTGATCAAGACCTCGACGAGCGGCATGGATTCGATCGCTCCGACGGTGAACCGATGCGCCCCGGGGAAACCGGGATCCGGAGCGGCGACATGAAAATCGAGGTTCACGAAGACCCGGTCGGTGCCGGGAGCCGATCGACGGGGATGAATCGCCTGGGCGATTCGATACCGCCCGATGTCCGCTCCCACACTCGCTCCCACCCGTCCGAGCGAATACAGATTGCGAAACGGGCTTTGAGCGGCGGTGGTGACGGCGATTTTTCCCTCATAGAGCCAGGGCGGAACCAGAACCCCATTGCTCCCGCCTGCCGCGGGTGCCTGCAATTCGAAATCGCCATCGATATCCGTCAGTGAACGCAGCACCGCGGACGATGCGGGCTGCTTCCGTTTCGCCAGACTCTCGGCGAGCGCCGCGACGCGTGCTTCGTACGCACGCCAGCGGGGCTGCGACTCGCTGGGTGGCACCAGGGGAACCATCGATCGCACGCGGGGCTTCTGTTCGGAACCGGGGAAAGAATACCGCGTGCTGTCGAAGATCCCGAACAGAGCGTAATAGTCATGCATCGTCACCGGATCAAACTTATGGTCGTGACACCGTGCGCAGCCCAGGCTCAATCCCAAAACCGATTGACCGAGAGTGTCAATCGTGTCCTGAATTGTGAGGTGGTGGTAATTCTCGGAATCGAAACCGAATCGGCGGGAGATCGCCAGGTAACCGGTCGCTGTCACCCGTTCGGCGTAGCGGTCGGCGGGAGTCTGGCCGGCCAAAACATCGCCCGCGATCTGTTCCCGCAGGAATTCGTCGTACGGCTTGTCGGCGTTGAAGGAATCGATGACGTAATTGCGGTAGCGCCACGCGAGTGGCACGGGATAGTCGGCGGTCTCCCCCGCCGTGTCGGCATAACGAACCACGTCGAGCCAATGCCTGCCCCAGCGCTCGCCGTATGCGGGAGATTTCAACAGGCGGTCGACGACGGTGGCGAACGCCTGCGGAGATTCGTCGGCGAGAAACGCGTCGACCTGTTCTGACGTTGGTGGCAGGCCGGTGAGATCAAACGTGACCCGGCGAATCAGCGTGAGTTTGTCGGCACGCGAAGCGGGGTGTACGCCCGACAGTTCCTGCTTCGCGAGAATAAACCGGTCGACAGAGGTTTGAGACCAGTCCCTGTTTCTGACGGTCGGTTCCGCCGGTGCCGTGATCGGTTCAAAGGCCCAATGTCGGATGGAAGCGAACTTGGCGGATTGGGTCGGCCAGACCACGCCGGCCTGGATCCACGCTTTGAAGTCGGCGACCTGTTCGGCCCGCAGCGCCTTCGACTTTTCAGGAGGCATCGCGACGACGTCGGCCTGTCGTTCGATCGCGCGGATGAGGAGACTCTCTTCGGGCTGACTGGCGACAATCGCAGGCCCACTGGCTCCCCCTTTCAGCAGTGCCTCCCGCGAATCGACCCGCAACTCGCCGGAGGTCTTGGCGTCACCATGGCACCGAAAACAGGTTCCTACTAGAACGGGGCGAATCTTCGCTTCAAAGAAATCATCCCGCTCGTCGGCCTGGACCGCCGATGTGAGAGCGGTCAACGACAGGCAAAACAGAAGGAAGACGGCGCGCGGCAGGATACTTGGGGCCGACATTCGCGTGACCGGTTGTGAAATGGGGAAATGGTCGCTGGGAGGCAACGAAGCCATGTGGAGATCGAGTCCATTCGAGTCGGCGGGAAAATTCGGGCGGATGATTCGACATGAACCACGCGATTCGATTGTACATGACGTCTGGGGATCGATTGAAGCGACGAGGGATTGCTGTCGAACGGGTTCATTCTTCGCAGCACAGCCGGCCGACTCGACGACTCGATGTCAGCCACGGTCGAATGGGTGGATGACGTGCTGAATCGCGTCATGATGGCCCGGTCGGCCGAGAAGCCGGAAACGAAGAAGATATCGAAGACCGACGACGATCGCTCGTAAAACGAGCCTCAATCCTGACGCTCGGAGCCGCTCCGCCGGACCACTCGGACCGGCGGGGTTCCACGGTGTACTCCGCGCGGCCTGAATTCAGGATTTAGGCACCGGCCGCCGTAGGACGGGTCTCCGACCCGTTCGGCGGCGGCAGTATTTGATACGGACCTCATGCCGCCATATTGAGCGGACGGGTCAGTGACCCGTCCTACCAGGCAAACGTCCTGTTTTCGGTCACGTGGAGCAGACCGTACGCGATTCACACACCACCTGCGGCCGTTCAGTTGACCAGTTCCGAACCTCCGTTATTCAGGTCCGCGACGTCTCCGCCGAACTTCCAGAACCAGTCGAGTCCCCCTTGTCCGAACAGACTGTCGAGTGACAGGTCGTCGAACACGGTCGTGCCGTCAAGAAAGTAGCCACCGTTCAAACCGCCACTCGCGGCTCGCAGGTGGCCGACCCGTGTCGCATAGTCGAGATCGTGGTCGAGAGGAACATAGGTTTGGGCCCACTCGGCCATCATGGCGGCGATCGCCTGCCGATTTAGGGTCTTGGTGCTTTCGTCATAGAACGTCACCAACCCACCGATGAGCAGGTCATCGTCGTTATCGCCACTCAGCGTGTCGGCACCCGAACCGCCAAACAGCAGGTCCCGCCCGTCCCGCCCGTGCAACACGTCGGTGCCGGCACCACCGATCAAAACGTTGTTGAGCGCGTTGCCGTCGATCGTGTCGTTCCCGGTCGACCCAACGACCATCTCGAAGGCCGCATCGGAACTCAACACGAGTTTCAAATTGGCGTTGACAGTCTGCAACCCGGCCGTCGCCAGATCGAGCGTGATAGCAACCGTGGTCTGTGAGAAATCCAACAGATCGACACCGTCGACATCGTCCAGTGTATCGGTCCCCAGGGCGGCGTTGGCGACGAAGAAGTAAGCGTCGTCTCCCGCACCGCCGACCAGAGCATCGTTGCCGGCGCCACCCGTCAGCGTGTCGTTGCCGGCTCCGCCCGACAGCGTGTTGGCGTTGGCGCTGCCGATCAGCGTGTCAGCCTGGGAACCACCGACCACGTTCTCGAATGTCGTCGCGGAACCCAGAGTGAGCGTGAGGTTCGCATTGACCACCTGGGCCGTCGCCAGTCCAAGATTAACTGCGACTGCCGAGCCGGCAGTTGTTGAAAAGTCCAGCGTGTCATTTCCGCCGCCGGTCTCATTCAGCGTATCGCTTCCCAGAGCCGAGTCGGCGATGAAGGCGTAGACGTCGTCTCCCGCGCCACCCGTCAGCGCGTCATTGCCGGCTCCACCGTCGAGGACGTCGTTGCCGCCGTTGCCGGTCAGGCTGTTGGCGTTGGCGTTACCGGTCAGCGTGTCTCCCTGCGATCCCCCGAGGATGTTCTCAAATGCCGAGGCCGACGAGAGGGTCAGCGTCAGGTTCGTATTGACGACCTGCGGGGTGGCCACATTCAGGTTGACTGCGACTGCCAGGCCGGTCGTGGCCGAGAAGTCGAGAGTATCGACTCCACCGCCACTCTCGTCGAGCGTATCGCTGTCGAGAGCCGCATCAGCGGCAAACTTGTAGGTGTCGTTCCCCGTCCCGCCCACGAGGAGGTCGTTGCCGGCCCCGCCGGTCAGAATGTCGTTTCCGGCCGCGCCACTGAGAACGTTGTCGAGCGAATTGCCGATGAGGGTGTCAATCCCAGAGCCGCCGGTGATGTTTTCGAACACCGTCGCGGAACCCAGGACGAGCGAGAGATTCGTTCCCGCGACCACCTGTGTCGTCGCGACACCCAGGTTGACGGTCAACGCGGCCGTGGTTCCGGTGAAGTTCAGCGTGTCGGTCCCGCCCAAAGTTTCGTCCAGCGTATCCGTCCCCAGGGCCGAGGTGGCGACAAAGGAGTACACGTCGTTCCCTGTACCACCGATCAGGCTGTCGTTGCCGGCTCCACCGGTCAGTGTGTCGTTGCCGGCACCTCCCGACAGGATGTTGGCATTGGCGTTGCCGATGAGCGTGTCTCCCTGGGCACCACCAACCACGTTTTCGAACGTCGAAATTGAACCCAGAATGAGTGTGAGGTTCGCATTCACCACCTGGGCCGTCGCCAGGCCCAGGTTGATCGTCACACCTGAGCCGGTCGTGGCCGAGAAGTCCAGCGTATCGATACCGCCACCGGTCTCGTTCAACGTGTCGCTTCCCAGAGCCGAGTCGGCGGTGAAGGCGTAGACGTCGTCCCCCGCTCCACCGGTCAGCAGGTCGTTGCCGGCCCCTCCCACGAGGAGGTCGTTGCCGCCGTTGCCGGTCAAGGTATTGGCGTTGGCATTGCCGGTCAGCGCGTCTCCCTGCGCTCCTCCCAGGACGTTTTCAAACGCCGATGCCGACAGGAGTGTCAGCGTCACATTCGTGTTGACCACCTGCGGCGACGTCGCTCCCAGGTCGACCGAGACCGCCGATCCCACCGTGGTCGAAAAGTCGAGTGTGTCGACCCCGCCACCACTTTCGTCCAGTGTGTCGCTTCCCAGGCTGGCATCAGCGGCATACTTGAACAGGTCATTTCCCGCTCCGCCCACGAGGAGATCGTTACCGACCCCTCCAGTCAACGTATCATTGCCGGCTCCCCCGTTGAGAACGTTGTCCAGTTGATTGCCGATGAACACATCGGCCCCGGTACCGCCCACGACGTTCTCGAACACCGATGCGGAGCCAAGGACCAGCGAGAGGTTCGTCCCACTGACTACCTGAGTCGTCGCGACACCAAGGTTGACGGTCAGGGCGGCCGTCGTCCCGGTGAAGTCGAGCGTGTCGACCCCGCCAGCCGTTTCGTCCAGTGTGTCGGTCCCCAGGGACGAGGTGACGGCGAAGGCGTAGATGTCGTCACCTGTCCCTCCGCTCAGAGAGTCGTTGCCGGCACCGCCAACGAGTCGATCGTTGCCTTCGCCACCGTTCAGCGCGTCGTTGCCCGCTCCCCCAGTGAGGATGTTGGCCAGACTGTTGCCGGTGAGCGTGTCGTTCAGCGAACCACCGGTCACGTTTTCCAACGTGTCGCTAGCGGAGAGAGTCAGCGACAAGAAGGAGTTGACACTCTGTGAAGCCGCGATTGACAAATCGACCGTGACGGTCTGGCTCGTGGTCAGCGAGAAGTTGAGCGTGTCGATGCCACCGCCGCTTTCGTCGAGAACATCGCTTCCCAACGCCGCGGTGGCGGTGAACGAGTAGACGTCATTCCCGCTGCCGCCGATGAGCAGGTCATTCCCGGCACCGCCGACCAGCGTGTCGTTTCCAGCGCCGCCGGACAGGGTGTTCGCGTTGGTGTTGCCGGTGAGGGTGTCCCCCTGCGCTCCACCGATGACATTTTCAAACGTCGTCGCCGAACTGAGATTGAGTTTGAGATTGGCATTCACCACCTGGCCGGCGACTCCCGCTGTGGCCAGGTTGACGGTGACTACTGTCGAAATGGTGGCCGAGAAGTCGAGCGTGTCGATGCCACCCCCCGCCTCATTGAGCGTGTCGAAACCGAGCGGGGAATCGGCGGCGAACTGGTAGGTGTCATTGCCGGCACCGCCGGTGAGGGCGTTGTCGAGTGAGTTGCCGCTCAGCGTGTCCGCCCCCGCACCACCGATGACGTTTTCAATCGTCGTCGCCGATCCAAGTGTCAGGCTGAGATTCGCATTGACCACTTGCGACGTGGCGAGGCCCAGGTTCAACGTGACCGCCGCGGTCGTCGTCGAGAAGTCGAGCGTGTCGATCCCGCCGCCACTTTCGTCCAGCGTATCGCTCCCCAGGGGGGCATTGGCAGTGAAGCGGTACGTATCGTTGCCCGCCCCGCCCGAAAGCGAATCGTCGCCCCCCGCCCCAATCAACACATTGTTGTTCGCGTTGCCGGTCAGTGAGTCGGACTGCGCTCCACCCACAACGTTTTCAAACGCGGTCGCCAGAGAGAGGGTGAGCGTGAGATTCGCGTTCACCGTCTGCGCGGCGGTCAGGCCGAGGTTCACGTTCACCCCCAGAGTGGACGTCGCCGAGAAGTCGAGCGTGTCGGTCCCGCCGGCGCTTTCATCCAGCGTGTCGGCACCGAGAGCGGCGTCGGCGGCGAACGTGTAGGAATCGTTCCCCAAGCCACCGGTCAACTCGTCGTCGCCCGCTTCGCCCGCCAAAACGTCGTCTCCGGCGTTCCCGAACAGCGAGTCGTTGTCGATCCCACCGAACAGCAGGTCCGACACCGTTCCGCCAGAGAGTGTGTCGTTGCCCGCCCCGCCGTGGACCAATGTGGCCTTGGTCGCGGCCGTCAGATTCACAACGTCATTTCCGCCGTGCGTGCGGACGCGGATTCCGGTGACGCTGGCGCTCGTGTAGGTGGTGGACGCTCCGTTAACCGTCACGACCGTCGCCCCACTGACGCTGACCGTGTCGGCTGCCGAACCTCCCTGAACCATCACGGCACCGGTTGTCGCATGGTAGGCTCCGGTGATGGCCGCGACGTTGTACTCGTCGGCGGTCCCTCCCCCTTCGAGGATGACGTTGGTCGGGTCCGCCGACGCCAGCAGGAAGTAATCGGTATCCACTTCCGTCGCGCCGGCCCCCGGCAGCGGAACCTGACCCACTCCGGTGCCAATGGTGAAGGTCTTCACATGCGAGCCGACCGTCAGATCCGCGGGCAGCGAAATCGTCACCATCGCAAGCTGCAGATCACCGGCGAACAGGTCGTCGTCCGACCGGTAGAGGCCGATGTTGAACTGCGGGGCGGCGAGGTTCGCGATGTTGTAGCTGACGGTCAACGTGGTCGCGCCGTTGGTCGTCGCCGAAACCACCTGGATGTCGGTGGCGGGGGTGATGACCCCGGTGGTGTTGGTGATCAGGCTGACTGCATAGTTGCCGCCGCCGTTGCCATCGTTGACCGTGTACGTGTTCACCGAAAGCGTCTTTCCCGAGCCGACAGTCGGCGTGTCGTAAACTTCGCTGAGGTCGGTAACCGTATCATCGGCGGCCAAGCCGACCACTGTCGGTACAGCGGCGGCGTTGTTCGTGCTGTCGTAAACCTTGGTATTGGTGACCGCGGTGATCGTCAGCGCTTTCTGCGTGATGTCGGCGGTTGTTGTGGCGACGCTGTTCACCGAATAATTCCCGGCGTCAGCACCGCTCAAAACCAGGCCGGTGGCGGTGACCGTCTTGCCTGTTCCAGCATGCTTGTCGGCGAAGGTGGCGGTGCCAAATCCAAAGAGCAACTGGTCCATCCCCAGGCCACCGATCAGGCCGTATGCCGTGATCGTCGCGGCCGTGGTCCCGTCGTAAACCTTGCTGGCGGCCAAGATCAGTCCGGTGATTGGCCGGGGGGTGATGTCGGCAGTGGCGCTGGCGGTTGTGGAGGCCAGCACATAGTTCGCAGCATCGACTCCCGAGATGGCGATCCCGCTGACACTGATCCCCTTTCCGGCCCCCGCGTTTTTCCCCGCGTCAAACGTGGCGGTTGTGTAACTGTCGCTGAAGACGTCCCCCGCGACGCGATCATCCGAGAGAGTCACCGTCGCGCTGGTTGTGGTGTCATAGACCTTGTTGACGCCCGTCGCCGAGACCGTCAGAGTGCGGACCGTCACGTCGGCAGTGGTTGTGGCGGTGCTGTTGACGGTGTAGTTCCCGGCGTCGGCTCCCGACAGCCCCAGACCGGTGCCGGTGACGGTCTTTCCAACCCCCACGTTCTTATTGTCGAACGTGGCGACGCCCCCCGTGTAGGTGACGTCGTCGCTCAGCAGCACTCCCGAGAGCGTGCGGGTGGCGATCGTCGCGGTGTCCAGGCCGTCGTACGTCTTGTTGTCGGCTGTGATGGAGCCAACGAGGGTCGCCGCCGTGATGTCGGCGAGGTCGGTGGCGGTGTCATTGACAGTGTAGTTGTCGGCATCGGTACCCGAGAGACTCAGTCCCGTCCCCGTGACCGTCTTGCCCACTCCCACATTCTTGTTATTGAACGTGGCGGTTCCTCCGACGTAGCTCACATCGTCGGACAGCAACACACCAGAGAGCGACCTGCCGGTGATCGTGGCGGTGGACGTGGTGTCGTACACCTTGTCGTCGGCGGTGATCGATCCGACCAGGGTGGCCCGTGTCACGTCGGCCGTGGTCTGGGCGGTTGTGTTGAAGGTGTAGTTCCCCGCAGCCCCACCAGAGATGGCGATTCCGCAGACACTGACCGTCTTTCCGGTTCCCACGTTCTTGGTGTCAAACGTTGCGGTCGCGTACGTTTCTGTGGTGAAGACATCACCGGCGACTCGGTCGTCAGACAGAGTCACGCTGGCGTCTGTCGTCGCGTCATAGGTCTTGTTGATTCCGGTCGCCGAAACGGTCAGCGTTCGGGCCGTGATTTCAAATGTCGCCGGGGCTGAACTCGCGGCGACGTAGCTGGCCGAACCAGCGAACGACGCCACGACCGTGTATGTCCCCACGTTGGTCGGGGCGGTCACCGGCGTTCCGGTCGCCGTCGCTCCCAGGTAATAGGTGAATGCCAGACCGACCCCATCGAGGGTGCTGCCCGGCACACCGCTCACGCCGGTCACTGTTCCGGTGGCCGCGTAAGGTTGACCATCGTAGACCACATTGGCGGCCGCGACGGTGACAGTCGGCGCATCGAGCGCGACAATCGCGATATCGTTGCCGTCGCCGCCGACATAGGTGATCTTCTTTTGGACTCCACCGACCGTCACCAGGGTTCCTTCGGCGAGTCCGCCAAAGGTTCCGCTGACGGCGTCGTTGTCGTCGTTGTTGACGATCACGAAGCTGTCAGCCGCTGCGGGGATGAACCCGTTCACCACAGCCAAACTGAGTGTTACGTTGACATCGATGGTGACGGTGCCGCTAACGTTGAGTTGATCGTGGTGGTTCGTGCCGTCACCGGGGGTGGTCCCCCCCAACTCGACCTCGAAGATCGAGTCGTTGGCAAACGTGTAGGACCCAGTGTTGAGAATCCCGGGGCTATTTCCAGGGGCTGTCGTACCGCTGTTGCTGACGACTCCGTGAATCGTTCCCGTGCCGCCGAGTGTCGCGCCGGCAGCCACGGTCAGGTCAATCGCGTCCGGGCCATCGGAAAGCGAACCGTTCACGTTGAGACGGCCGGCGTTGACGGCAGTGACGCCCGTGTAGGTGTTGGCTCCCGAGAGGGTCACGGTCCCGGCGGTACTCTTTGTCAGCCCGTTCGTTCCCGCGAGAATGGCACCGATGGAGCCGGCTCGTGTCTGGATGGTGTTCGTACTGGTCAGCACACCCGAACTTCCGGTTAAGCTGCCACTGATCAACGTCAGCGTGTTGACCGTTTCGGAATTGGCAGCAAGGGCGAATGTCGCGCCGTTCACGGTGACTTGTGTGTTGTCGTTGATCCGTTGGCTGCCGCCGAGCGTGAACGTGCCGCCGTCCAGTTCGACGGTACCGCTTCCAGCATTCAATCCACCGGCATCGATGGTGACGGCACCGGTCGCTTTGAGGAACTGATTACTGCTGTTGGCCGCGGTGCTGGAGGTGAGATTTGTGGTGCCAAGCTGCAACGGCAGGCTGCCGGTCCCGATGGCACCAGCGCTCGTCAGCGAGACAGCGGTCGCGCCGCCCAGGTCGGCCGTCCACGCGGTGTTGGTCGCCGCCTCGACGATGCCGCCGGTGCCAGCCGTCAAGCTGACCGAGCCGCCATTACCGTTGAGAGCCGTTCCCGCTCCCGACGCGTCGTCAAGTACGATCCGGCCGCCGCCACTGGTCGATTGCACGACGACGGTCGCCGCGCCTGCGGTGGTCGCCGGCGTGGCGGTTGTGAACGTGATGTTCCCCGTCTGGCTGCTGTCGCCGATCGTGACGGTGCCGCTGGAGGTCGTCAAGATTCGGGCCAGTTCGGCGTCGGTCAAATTGATCCCTGTCACGAAGTTGTTCGTGCTCCCCAGGCTCAAGGCTCGCGAAGATAGCGAGGACCGGATCATTACTTGAGTCGTGGCGGCGGCACCCGCGGCGATTTGGGTGATGGAACCAGTTTGATTCGCGGCAAACAGCACGCCGCTCGAATTGAAAGCCAGTCCAAATGGCAGATTGAGTCCCGAGGAAGCATAAGTACTCACTCCGCTGACCACTCCCGGTGCCGAGAATGTCACCTTGCTGATCGTGTTGTTCGTATTGTTCGCCACATAGAGCGAACCGCCTGCGTCGAAGGTCAGGCCGAGCGGTCGACTTAGCCCCGACGTAACCACCGCACTCACTGAACCCAGAACGCCCGGCGACGAAAACGTGACCTTGCTGATGGTGTTGCTGTTCGAATTCGAAATGTACATGTTGCCGGAGGCGTCGAAAGCCAGGCCGTGCGGCTGATTGAGTCCAAATGTGTTATCGATGAACGTGCCGTTGACCGAACCGACCACGCCGGGCGACAAGAACGTCACCTTGCTGATCGTATTGCTGCCATAATTGGCAATATACAGATTGCCACTGGAATCAAATGCCATGCCATCTGCCAGCGACTGGCCATACGATCCGAACGGGATGAAATTCGTATTCACCGCACTCACGACACCCGGTGCCGAGAACGTCACTTGTGTAATGGGGCCGTTCTGGTGCGAGATGTAGAGGTTTCCACTTGCGTCGAACGCCAACCCATCGGCATAGTCGCCTCCGGTTGTGATGAAGTTGTTGGTGACAGTGCCGGTCGCAGACACCTTAGTCACGGTACTACCGAACGCATACGGCACTGTATATACGTTGCCGGCCGAGTCGACGGCTACGCCCATCGGCCCGCCTGTGACACTGGCGAACGAACTGACAATCGGAATTGTCGCACTTCGCCGTAACCGTTCACACCCTGGAAAGGAGTGAGGGAGTCGGTTGGCCGGCGAAATGGGCCTGGATGGCGGCGGTGAGGTATTCGAAACTGTTGCGAGATTGCCGATGACAGGTTTCGACGACCGTCAAGATCGTCTCCACGAAGCGGCTC
>CAMATH010000143.1 GCA_945860955.1 Planctomicrobium piriforme | reverse complement strand
CTCAATCGACGCCTGCGACGAGCGCCGCCGGACCGCGCGCCGACCGCGGGGTTATTGAGCAGTTACCAAAGTATGTGCCAAGGCGTGATTGTCGGCCCGGGAGGTTGGATTTGATAATCCTGTTCATCCCTTATCATCCTCTTCATCCTGTCAAAAACTACTTTCTTTCGAACCGCAGTATGCGCTTGATGGATCGCTGTTGCCGAACAAGGATGCACGTGGGTTATGACCCACGTTTCGGGGGGCGACGCGGAATGGCGAGAGTCGCGGCGAAGAGGCGAAGCCCCGACGGGGGCCAATTCAATTGGCGACGGACGGCTCGCTTGTGAAGTTGCGCCGGCTCCGAGTGCGTCGAACGACGAATTTCGCATAGCGGGCCGCGCACTCGCAACGTAGGCGTCTTTCTCCGAAAGACTGCCTCCGCTGGGCCACCGCCGTCATTACAACGCCCTGTGGGCCACCGCATGACTCACAACGAAGCCTTCGCAGCCGATTTCGACCCGTGGTTCACTTTCCCGCTGGCACCGCGCGGCGTCCATTTCATTTCGCGACGGACGGCGCACTTGGGATGTTGCGCAAGCCCCGAGTACATCGAGTGACGGTGAGCGCACAGCGGGCCGCGCACTCAGAGAGTGCGGGCTACATTGCAGCTCTCCCGAACGACGCGCACCGCGAGCCTACTCGCGTTTCTTCGCCCCGGCCGGCTCCGCTGCAGAACCCTTCTCGACTTTGCCGAAGTAGTTCTTGATGCCGTCGTGGTAACCGGGAGGGATCTGATCCTTATCGATCGCCTCTTTCAAACCCTGGTCTCCCTTCTTCATCATATCCCGGAAGCGGGCTTTGTCGTCTCCCTTGTCGCTCAGTCCCTTCGACTTGAACGACGACAGCACCTCTCCCTTGGTCACCGGAGATTTCGACTGTTGCGTGATGAAATCGGTTTCCACGGAATCGTCTTCGGGAGGATTTCCCCCTCGGCCGATCCCACGCCCTCCCGTTCCATCACCGTCTCCTTCCCCTTCACCCTCTCCATCCCCCTCCCCTTCCCCTTCTCCCTCACCCTGTCCCTGACCCAGGCCCAATTGAGCCATCAGTTCCTGATAGAATTCCTCGTAGTCGGCAAGATCCCCCATCCCTTCCGTCGCCTCTCCGTCGAGCTTCTCCTGCTCGTTGAGCTGCTTCGCCTGCTGCATGATCTTCAGCGCTTCTTCCAGCTTTTGCATGTCGGTCGCCGACTGCGCGATCTCTTTCAATTCCATCTTCGAAAGCTGCAGCGATTCTTTCATCGCCTCGACCGCTTCTTCCGGATCCATCCCCTCCATCTTCGCCATTTCAAGCTGCTTCATCGCCCGCTGCAACGCGGCGTTGAGCGGCTTCGATCCGACCTTATCGCCGGCGAACTGATTGAGTTCTTTGAGCCGCTTGCGGATCTTTTGTTCCAGTTCCGACTTCTCGACCGGGTCGGTCGACTGCATCAGCCGTTCGAGATCATCCACCGTCGCGTCGAGTTCTTTCTGCAACGACGCCGACGATCCCTCCTGCAACTCCTTCGTCCACTTCTCCATCTTCTCTTTGTTGACCGATCCAAACTCCTGCTCCTGGGGAGTATGGCTGAACAACTCTTTCAGTTTGTCGTTCGCCAGTTTCCGCCACATCTCTCCCATGTTCTTCTGCTGTCCCGCCAGCTCCCGTGAATTTTCGGTCTTCTCTTTGGGACGCATCTTGTTGAGGGCCAGCTTCAGACCCTCCAGCGCCTTTTTCGTCTCTTCCGAAACCTCCCCCTCGGGAGTGTCGTCGGCCTTGACCTGCGCCTTGCGGGCCTCGGTCGCTTTTTTCGAGTCCTCCAGCAACTGCTGCTTCTTCGCCACCTGGGTTGACGCTTCCACCCGTCCGAACGGATCGAACTGCGGCAGGTACGCGACCGCCAATGTCGCCACGACGGCGATCAACGCCAATTCACCCAGCGGTTTTTCGTACTTGAAGGGAACGACACGGGCTGGCTGAATTCGCGGGGCGGCGATCTCGGCCGACTGGGCGACCAGAGGCTGATACTCCCCCGCCGCCTTTTCAATGAGCGCCACCGTCAGAAACAGATCTTTCGTTCCACTGTAACTGTCTACCGCACGTGCCGCGTCCAACGCGGTCGGTCGACGTTGCAGCACAATCGCCGCCAGGGCGCACAACGCCGGAACCATCGCCAGAGTCCACCAGTTGAACGCCTCGGCTCCATAACCCGTCAGCCGACTCACGAGCAGCAGCACCCCATAGGCGACCGCACCCCAGAACGTGAACCGATAGATCCTCCACCCTGCCGCCGCCAGATTGAGACGCAGCGCCACCCGCTTTAACAACTGAATCGACTGAGAGAGACTGATCATGACTGCACGCAACCGTTGCGGAAAAGACGTCGGACGGACTGTTCAAGTGTATTCCAGCATGCTGCCGGAATGCAACCTCAAGCACTCGAAACCAAGTGTGAGTCTGAGATAGGGATCGATTAGGACCGGCGATTTGTCTGACATGCAGTCGTTGACACCAATCCGCCGATCATATTAGCATATACCGATGGAATCTGAACATCCCCGACCGCCCGCCATCCTGTCGCGACCGGCGTCGTCCCCGGTCGTATCCCACGTCGAGGTTCCGATGGTCCCTCCGCAGCTCGTCGAATCGCCCGGGTTGCGACTTTTCTGGCGGTTGCCGCTCGTGACAGCGATTTTCGCGGGGGTGTGGCTGGCCTCCGTCCGGGGACACGCGGCGGAACAAGCGATCAGCTTCATCAACGACGTCGTCCCCACACTGACCAAAGCGGGCTGCAACGTCGGCGTCTGTCACGACAAGGCGGGCGGGGGCCAGAACGGTTTCCAACTCTCACTCCTGGGCTTCGAAGCCTTCGAAGATTTCGAACATCTGCGGTTCGAAGACCGGGGCCGGCGACTCTTCTCCGGTGCCCCGGAAAACAGCCTGCTGCTGCGCAAGGCCTCGGGACAGGCCCCTCACGGTGGTGGCGTGCGATTGCCACCCAACTCGTCCGGTTACGCGACGCTCGCCAACTGGATTCGTCAGGGGGCAAACTACGACGACAAAAACGCCCCGTCACTGGCCGCGTTTGAACTCGAACCCAAACGAGGCACAATTCCGCGAAACGGAACCCAGCAACTGTCGGCCCGCGCCACCTATTCCGACGGAACGGTCCGCGATGTGACCGATCTGGCGCTCTACGAGTCGAATGACCGGTCGATGGCCGAGGTGTCGGATCGTGGACTGGTGCAGGTTCTCGAACTCACTGGCAAAGTCGCCGTCATGGTGCGGTATCAGGGGCGGGTCGCCGTCTACAGCGCGGCGATCCCTCTGGGTGCCCCCGTCGAAAACCTCCCCTCCCCCAGGAATTTCATCGACGAACATGTCTTCGCCAGCCTGAAAGAGACCGGCATCCCCCCGTCTGCGTTGTCCGACGACGCGACCTTCCTGAGGCGGGTCACGCTCGACATCACGGGCCGATTGCCGACTGAGCTGGAAACGACGAAATTCCTCGCCGCGACCCGTGCCGACAAGCGGGACGGTGTCATTGACGAGTTGCTCCAAAGTCAGGATTACGCCGACTTCTTCGCCAACAAGTGGACGGCGCTACTCAAGAATCGCCGGGACGACGCGAGCGATATTGTCTCGAACTTCGCGTTCCATTCCTGGGTCCGCGACAGCCTGCTGGCGAACAAGAAATACGATCAACTCGTCCGGGAACTGCTGGCGGCGACCGGAACCGTGATCGGCAATCCGCCGGTCGCCTGGTACAAGCGGGTCAAAGAACCCAAACAGCAACTCGAAGATGTCGCGCAGTTGTTCCTGGGGGTCCGCATGCAATGCGCCCAATGCCATCACCACCCGTTCGAACGCTGGAGCCAGGACGACTACTACTCTCTGGCGGCGTTTTTCAGCCAGGTGGGACGCAAGCCCTCCGCGACCCGTGGCGAGGACATGATCTTCCACAAGCGGGGGATCGCGGTCGCAAACAACGTGAAAACGGGGCAACCGTTGCGGCCGGCCGCGTTGGGAGACGCGATTCCCCCCATCGCCGCCGGGGAAGATCCGCGCTTGCGACTGGCCGACTGGATGAGTTCCAAGACCAATCCGTTTTTCGCCAAGGCATTGGTGAATCGCTATTGGAAACACTTCTTTCAACGCGGATTGATCGAACCGGAAGATGACATTCGGGATACGAACCCCCCCACCAACCCCGAGTTACTGGCGGCTCTCGAAAAGCACTTCATCGAAAGTGGCTTCGATCTGAAGGAACTGGTGCGAGTCATCACCCGCTCGTATTCGTACCAGTTGAGCGCGCAGCCCAACGGCGACAACCTCGCCGATCGGCAGAGTTACTCGCGGTTCTATCCCCGGCGGCTCCAGGCGGAGGTGCTGCTCGACGCGATTGATAAACTGGCGGGGACGCAAACCGAATTTCCGAACCTCCCGCCGGGTACCCGCGCGATCGCGTTGCCCGACAACAGCTACAACCGGGCGTCGGCGTTTCTGCGGGTGTTTGGCCGGCCCGAAGGTGAAAGCGTTTGTGAGTGCGAACGGGTTCAATCGTCGAGCCTGGCGCAGAGTCTGCATCTGATCAATTCAGGCGAGATGCGCTCGAAGCTCGCCAGTCCGACCGGCCGGGCCGAACGCCTGGCAAAGGAGGACCGCCCGGTCGACGCAAAAATCGCCGAGCTGTACTTGGCGGCGTTCTCCCGCGAGCCGCGTGCAGACGAACTCCGGCACGCCCGCGACTACCTCGCCGATCCGCGCGTCGACGCGGCCGGCAAACCGCTTGATCCCCAGCAGTCGGCCCGCGAAGGGTACCAGGACTTGATCTGGGCGCTGATCAACACCAAAGAGTTCTTGTTCAACCACTGACCGCCAGACGCTCAGGAATTCCATGCCGATTTTTGTTCGCGAATCCCAGCCCGGTTTCCGCCCGGTGGTGCCGGTCCTCCTGGTCGCCGCCGCGTTTCTGGCCAGCGTGTGGTTCGCCCCCTCGACGTCGCTAGCACAATCGGTCGGGCTCCCCACCCCCCGGTTGCTGACCACGATTCCCATGGGTGGCCCTCAAGGCTCGCACGTCGATATCACCATCAGTGGTGAGAATCTCGACGGAGCCGACGAGCTGCTGTTCAGCGACCGTCGAATCTCCGCGACCCGCAAACTCGACTCGTTGGGAAAGCCGGTCCCGAACCAGTACACCGTCAACATCGCCGCCGACTGCCCGGTGGGACTGTATGAAGCGCACCTGATGACCCGGCTCGGGATCTCCTCTTCGCGCGTCTTCTCGGTGGGGACGCTGCCCGAAGTGACGCAGACTCAACCCAACACCTCGCTCGCGACGGCGAAGGAACTTCAGGTCAATTCGGTCTGCAACGCGGTCGTGACGGTTCGGGCCGCCGACCATTACGTGTTTGAAGCCCGCAAAGGACAGCGGATCGCCGTCGATTGCGCCTCCCGCGGCATCGACTCCAAGCTCGAAGCGGTGCTGGTAATCGCCGACGCGACCGGTCGCGACCTTTTGGTGGAACGTCGCATGGGGGCGATTGACTTCGCCGTCCCGGAAGATGGTCGCTATGTGATCAAGGTCCACGAGCTGACATACCAGGGAGGGCCGGCGTACTACTATCGGCTGACTCTGCGGGAACTCCCACCGGATGTTCCCCTGGTGCGACACCCCTCGACCAATGGTGTGAGTTCCTATTCGTGGCCACCCGTTGGGCTGGCGGCGAAGCCAGCCACCTTCGAACGTGAGCCGAACAACGACCGGGCAGCAGCTCAAAAGATCTCGCTCCCCTGCGAACTCGCGGGCAGTTTTTTCCCCGCCGACGATTCAGACATCTTCGAATTCGAAGCGAAGAAGGGAGAGGAATGGTGGGTGGAGATCGCATCCGAGCGACTCGGGCTCCCGACCGATCCTTCGGCGTTCGTCGAAGTCGTCACCGGTTCGGGCGCGGAGGAAAAAGTGACTGAAGTGGTGGAATTCACCGACATTCCCAGCCCGGTCAAAGTGTCGAGCAACGGCTACGCGTACGACGGCCCGCCCTACAACGCCGGCTCCCCCGATTTCCTCGGAAAGCTGGTGATTCCGCAGGACGGCGTGTATCGCCTGCATTTGACCGACCTGTTTGGCGGCACCCGGAACGACCCGCGCAACGTCTATCGGCTGGTGATCCGCAAAGCCCAGCCCGATTTCGCAGTCGTCGCCTGGCCGTTGCACATGGAACTCCGGAACGGGGACCGGGCCGCGCTTTCGAAACCGCTCGCCCTGCGACGGGGCGCGACGGTCGCGATGGAAGTGGTGGCGTTCCGCCGCGATGGATTCGATGGTGACATCGACTTGGTGATGGAAGGTCTTCCGGAAGGGGTTTCCGCCCAAGGACTCAAGATCCCCGCAGGAAAAAACCGTGGACTGTTGCTGGTGAGCGCGTCGGCGACCGCTGTGCGATCGGTGGCGTTCGCGTCGATCACCGCGAAGGGAAAAGTTCAGGGGGAACCGGTGTCGCATCCCTGCCGGGTCGCGACGGTGGCGTGGCCGATCCCCGATTCATGGGGTGAGATTCCCGCGCCGCGACTGTCGGCCGACGTGCCGGTTTCGGTCGGGGGAATCGATACCGCTCCGATTACCATCGCCCCATCAGCCGGCCGGGTGATCGAGGCGAAGGTGGGAGAGAAACTCACCATCGCGTACACGCAGACACGTCGTAGTGAATTTTCGGGGGCGTCGGCTCCGCTCCGACCGGTCGGCGCGGGCTTTGAGTCGGCTCCCACTTTGGAGGTTCCGCTGACTGCCGACGGTTCACAAGTCGTCATCGATCTGGCAGCACTGAAGCTTCCGCCAGGCGATCATCAACTCGCGTTTGTGGGCTACGCGGTCGCCAAGTACCGCCACGAGCCCGAGCAGATCGACCTCGCCAAATTGGCTCAACAGCAAGCAGAGAAGGACGTCGCGAATCTGGCCGAGGAAGCGAAAAGACTCGCCGGCGACGCCGCCGCTCTCGAGGCGCTGGCCGTCAAGCAGAAGGCGGCCGCCGCCGCTCTCGCCGCCACCAACGAACAATTCAAACGAGCCACCGAGACCGCGCAGCCGCGAGATATCGTTGATATCCTCGTCACTGAGCCGATTTCCGTTCGCATCCAACCCACGGAGTCCAAATGAGCCACTCACAGCCCAGCGTTTCGTCCCGTTGCCCGGGTCCGTGGAACCAGACGGGGTCGCGTCGCAGCATCCTGCAGATGGGTCTCGCCGGTTTCGCCACACTGAGCCTTCCGGGCATCCTGCGGTTGCGCGCTCAACAGTCGGCGTACGGAGCCGAGACCAGCGGGTCCGGCCGGGAAAAGACCGCCGTGATCATGGTGTGGCAACCCGGGGGCTGTTCGCACATTGATTCGTACGATCCGAAGCCGAATTCGGCCGCCGAGTATCGCGGTCCATTCAGCCCGATCGACACCAAAGTGCCGGGACTGAAGTTGACCGAGCTGTTGCCGCGCCATGCGGCGATCGCCGACAAATTCACCGTGCTGCGATCGATGCGTCAGACCGCCGGTGGACACCCCGCCGGCTCGATGCAGTTGCTGTCGGGCGACCCCGACACGCGCGACAAACCCAAACCCCGGCTCCCCGACTGGATGACGGTCGCGAACTACATGCGGGCTCAAGCCGGCCCCAGGCAGTCCCCGCTGCCGGCGTACGTCGGAATCAACCCGCCGTTGGAATACAACGGTCCCGCGTATCTGGGAGAGGCGTATTCCCCGTTCACGGTGAATGGGGACCCGAACGCGCCCAGTTTTTCGGTGCCGAATATCGGATTGTCCAGCCCGGGCGAAGTCCGTCGGCTCGATCAGCGGTCGAAGCTCCGGCAGAATCTGGACACGCTCGAGCGGGCGTTTGATCAGCAGCGGGAGCTGGCGGCGCTCGACGAATTCGAAACGCAGGCGATGATCCTGTTGACGAATCCCATAGCGAAGGAAGCGTTCGACCTGACCCGGGAAGACCCGCAGACCCGCGACCGTTATGGTCGCAACGCGTGGGGCCAGCAGTTGCTGATGGCCCGTCGGCTGATTGAAGCGGGGGTCGATGTGGTGACGACCAGTCTTTCTGGCCCATTGTGCGGCCGGGTGCAGAATTGGGACGACCATGCGGTCAACCACAACGTGTTCGAAGCGATGCAGTTCCGTGCCGGTGCGTGGGATCAGGCGGTCACGGCGCTGATCGAAGATGTGTTTGAACGTGGCCTCGACAAGCGGGTGCTGGTGGTGGTGACCGGTGAGTTTGGTCGCACGCCGCGAATTGAGCATTCTCCCAGCACGGGGGGAGGCGACGCGAGCGCACCGGCCGGCACCAAGCAACCCGGCCGCGACCACTGGCCGCGGGCGTTTTCCAATCTCTGGGCGGGCGGAGGAATCCAGCCGGGCCAGGTGATTGGCGCGACCGACCCCCGGGGTGAAGATGTGGTCGAGCGGATGTGCGGTCCGGGCGATTTTCTGGCGACGATCTACCACCATTTGAAAATCGATTCGGCGAACACCGCGATCAAGGATTTCACGGGCCGGCCGACGCCGATTGTGGATCATGGGAAGCCGATTCCGGAGTTGTTGGGGTAGTGATGTTTTCGGCAGAGTCGAGTGGAGACAGATTGCAACGCCGCATCGGAAACGCTCGGGGTGCGACGATGAAGTCAAACGACGGGTCGCGCTTTCCGACCTGTCCGCCGCCAGTGGCATCGGTCGCGATGGTGTTTTTTTCCACGTGGTGTGTCGAAGGGGCGATCAAGCGTTTCGTTCGGGAGTCGTCTCTGCCTCTCAGACGTCGATGTTGGACAAACAAAGGCTCCGATTCATCGGAGACACTCCAAATTTGGATTGGATGCGGTCCGTCTCCTCTTTTGGACCCCACCTGGAATTACAACCAGTATACACATTGCCACGCACTCAGTTCCGGCATCGATCGAGGTTTGACGAAACCCGCACGGTTGATATCATACGTGATTCCCCTCCACCGGGGTCACTCTTTTTTTGTCGGTCAGTCTGGAGAACATTTGTGGTCAAGTTGCGTCTGCGTGAGCGAGAAACGGTTCAGGAAGCGGTTCGTCGGTTTCGTAAGCTCGTTGAGCACAGCGGCATCAAGAAGGAAATGCGCCGCCGGGAATTCTACGAGAAGCCGAGCGAACGCCGCCGCCGTGCCCGTCGCCGTGCCGAACGCAAAGCCAAGATGTCCCGGCTGCCCCCGGTCTAGTCGAACGCTCTCGTTGAAGAGCTCAGTTCTTCCCCTGTTCGCATAGGGTCCGCCCATGTCCGATGTCGTCCCCGGTGATTCGACCACTTCGGCCTGGTGTGGCGCTGCGCGAGTGATGGGGGCCTGTTTCGTTCACAACACGATTCTACGACGCGGGCTGTTGGGCGCCGTGCTGGTCGCGGCGTGTGCCGGGGCTTGGAATGCGATTCCCGATCCGGTGAATCCCGATCCGAAGACCCCCCGCCCCATCGACGCCTGGGACTCGGTTTTCATCGAAGAACTCACCTGGATGGAGATCCGGGACGCTCAGGCAGCCGGCAAGACGACTGTCATCGTCTCGACCGGAGGGGTCGAACAGAACGGACCGTATCTCGCGACCGGGAAGCACAATTACATTCTACGGGGAACGACCGAGGCGCTCGCCCGAAAGCTCGGAAATGCCTTGGTTGCACCGATTGTCGCGTTCGTGCCGGAAGGTGACATCGAGCCGGCCTCTTTGCATATGAAGTACCCCGGGTCAATCAGCCTGCGGGAAGAGACTTACCGGGCGTTGGTCACCGATATCTGCCGCAGCTTTAGGGCGGGCGGCTTCAAGAACATCGTGTTGATCGGTGACAGTGGCGGTAACCAGGATGGGCTGAAAGCGGTCGCGGAGGGGTTGACGAAGGCCTGGGGGGCGAAGGGGCCAAAGATTGTCTACATCCCCGAATACTACGACTACGCCGGTCTCGAAAAATGGCTGGCGTCGCAGGGAATCGAGCAGACCCCCGAGGGGATTCACGACGACTTCGCGATTACCGCGCAGATGCTGGCGGTGGATCCCCAGACCGTGCGGGCGGCGGAGCGTCAGAAGGCGGGCAAGTTTCGCATCAATGGAGTCGACCTGGCCCCGGCGTCGAAGACAGCCGAGTGGGGACGACGGATTTTTGAACATCGGGCGACCCTGACGGCCGAAGCGATTCGCAAGGCCCTGGCGAACTGAGTCTGTGCTGCTCCTCTCTGTTTCTCAAATCGTTCGCCAGTTTGACGCCGCCCCGGTGTTGAACGGCGTCACGTTCGAGGTCAATTCGGGCGACAAGCTGGGGCTGGTCGGGCCGAACGGCGCGGGAAAGACCACTCTCTTTCGCATTCTCGCCGGCCTGGATGAACCCGATTCGGGTCAGGTCCAGCAGCCTGCCGGCCTGCGGGTCGGGATGCTCGAACAGTCGACCGAATTCTCCGCAGACCGAACCCTCATCGACGAAGCCCGCGCCGGGCTGGCACCGCTGTACGCCCTGCAGGACGAAGCGCTCGATGTCGCCGCCAAAATCGCGGCCGCCGACGATGATACGCAGCGCGACCGCCTGCAACGCCGGTACGACGTGGTTCAACTGCACCTCCAGCGGCTTCAGGCATACAACATCGAACACCGTGTCGATGAGGTGCTGCAAGGGCTCGGGTTTGATTCGAAGGACTACCACCGGCCGATCACCACATTCAGCGGTGGCCAGCAAAACCGTGTCCTGCTCGCCCGGCTATTGCTCGCAGACCCCGATTTGCTGCTGCTGGACGAACCGACCAATCATCTCGATGTCGGAGCGACGGAGTGGCTCGAAAACTATCTCGCGCAAAGCTCGGCGACTTTGGTTCTCATCAGCCATGACCGCTGGTTTCTCGATCGGGTGACCAATCGCACGCTGGAGCTGAATCGGGGCAGGGTCAACGACTATCCGGGCAACTTCTCGGCGTATTGGCGACTCAAAGCCGAGCGGGCCGAAGTGCAGATGAAGGCGTGGGAAAAGCAACAGGAATTCATCGCGAAGACCGAAGAGTTCATTCGCAAGAATTTCTACGGCCAAAAGAGTTCGCAGTCCCACGACCGGGAGAAGAAACTCGAACGGATCGAGCGGATTGAGCGCCCGCAGCAGATCGTCGGGCCGGCGATGAACTTTCCCTCCGCCAGACGGACGGGAGACTGGGTCCTTGACGTCACGGGACTGGGAAAAGGCTTCGGCACCCCGCTCTTCAGCGATCTGACGCTGCGGCTGCTGCGAGGGGCGCGGCTGGGAATTCTGGGGCCAAACGGGTGTGGCAAATCGACGTTGCTCAAGACACTGCTGGGAGAACTCCCGGCCGACACGGGCAAAGTCCGCCTCGGGACCAACGTCGAGATCGCGTACTTTGATCAGCAGCTTGCCAGCGTCGATCCGGAGTTGTCGGTGGTGGAAGCGGTTCGACCTCCCAACAACGCACAAATGACCCCTGGCCAGATTCGCGATTTGACGGCGAAGTTTGGGCTGCGGGGAGAGATTGTCCATCAGCAGGTGGGGAATCTGAGCGGCGGCGAGCGAACCAAGGCGGCGCTCGCCCGGCTGTCGGCTGTAGCCGCGAATGTTCTGGTGCTGGACGAGCCGACAAACCACCTCGATTTATGGGCCTTGGCGTCGCTGGAAGAAGCCCTGAGCGCGTTCGACGGAACCGTACTTTTCGTCAGCCACGATCGTTATTTTCTGGATCGCGTGGCGACGGAAATTCTGGTGTTTGAACCGGGCCGATGGCGGCTCTACGACGGCAATTACACCCAATACGTCGACTCGATGCGGCGAGCTGAGCAAGAGGCGCGCGATCAGGCGTCGCGCGACGCGGCCCGTGCCAAGGGGACGGCTCCGGAAGTCAAACCCCAGCCAAAATCTGACGATCGTGCCAAACGCAAACGAAAATTCCCGTACCGCAAAGTCGCCGACCTGGAACAGGAGATCGCGCAACTTGAAGAGCGGATCGCCGAGCTTCAGGCCGAGCTGTCGAATCCCGACACTTATCGCGATGGAAAAAAGGCCCGCGAGGTGAAAGAGGAATTCGAAGCCGGCCAAAAGCGGTTGGCCGAACTGTATGAACATTGGGAAGAAGCGTCGGAGTTGAACTGACGGCACGCGATTCCGCGGCCAGTCAGCGGCCAGTCAGCGGCGAACACGAAACGCGGGGCGAATTCGAATCGATGATCACCCCCTGGTTGACGCGTTCACCTCAAACCACTCCGAACACGGCTTCGCTCACTGTACCGGTGCTGTCTGAGAAGGACTCTGTCTCGATTTTCATCGATCGCAGAATACTGAGGTAGAGGTTGGACATCGGTGTATTCGGCTTGCGCCAGTGAGTGCCGTGCTTAATGCCCATGTTTTTGCCTCCCGCGACCAGCGTGGGAAGATTGAGCGGGTTGTGGGTCGTACTGGCACCGCTGCCGAACAGGAGGATCGTGTTGTCGAGAACGCTGCCGTTGGCATCTTGGTAAGTTTCCAGCCGCTCCATGAAGTGAGCGATCTGCTGACTGAGGAACAGGTCGTACTTGGCGAAGGCGAGCTGGCCGTCTTTGTCGTCGGCGTGCGACAGGTTGTGGTGCGTGCGTCCCAGCCCGAGCTTCAAGGGGAACGTGTCGCTGATTCCCATGCCGTCTTCGCGATTGAGCATGAACGCGACCGAGCGGGTGATGTCGGCGTCGAACGCCAGCGCGATCAGGTCGAACATGTTGCGGTAATACTCCGCCGGCTCCCCTTCCGACGTCGCGTCGAGATTGAGATGGGAGTAGTCCTGAGCCTTTAGCGGAATGTCGATCCACCGCTCCGAGGCGGTAAGCCGGGCTTCGACTTCGTCGAGCGACGTGAGGTATTGATCCATCTTTTCGCGATCGGACTGCCCGAGCCGCTGGTTGAGTGCCTTGCTGCTTTCCAGCACCGCGTCGACCAGTCGGATCCGGCGCTGGAGCTGTTCCCGCTGGTCGGCGAGAGACGAGCGATCGCCACGAAACAGCCGATCGAACACGCGACGGGGATTATTCTCGGCGGGAATCGGCTTCCCTTCGAGGTTGTAGGAGATGGTTCCCGTGCGCGACAGAAACCCGACCCCCGCGTCGATCGACAACACCAGCGAGGGTTGACGGCAGTGCTGTTTGGTGTGCTGGGCGACCACCTGATCCAGCCCGACGGAGTTGAACATCCCGGGCTTGGGGTTGTGGAGCGGTGCCCCGGTCAGCCACATGTCGGAACAGAGATGCGGGTCGGCTTTGGTGCCGTTGGGGTGATGCAGCCCCCCCAGAAAGCTGACTTTGTCCCGGAACGGCTTGAACGGCTCGGTCGACTTGCCGAACACAAAGTCGGCCCCTTCCTGCTTGGGAAACCAGCTCCAGTCGTCGATCCCATGATTCGGATTGGGGAGCGACATGCCGTTCGCGGTGTACATCGCGCAGAACCGCCGGGGTGGGACGTCGGCGACCTCTTTCCCCATGGCGTCCAGCAACGGCAGGGCGAGCGTCACGCCGGCGAGGCCTTTGAGAACGGAACGACGGTCGAGCTTGGCGGGAGTGGGCATGGGGGCGGAAACTCGGAGGGGGAAGTTGACTCAGGGAGTTACCAGGTTTCCACTTGAGCGAGGGGGGTCGTCAATGGAATCGAGAAAAAGTTGGTATCGACGAAGACTTTACCGCTCATAGAGATCCCCACGTGCGATCCGTGGATCGTTTCGAAAGTTGGTCACCTGGTCGAACAACTCGTTCATGCGCCGTTTGGCTTCGGTTCGATCGTCATCTGTGCCAGCAGGCGGGTTTTTCTCCGATTGCTCAAGCAACTGCGAAACGTGTTGACTCGGACTGACCCCTTGAGCTCGGGCACGTTGCTCCAGAAGCACCGCGATCCGGTCGGACAGCTCGATTGTCAAAACAGTCATGGTTCACCGCGGTGGGAATCAGGCTCCAGTTCCTGGGAACGTATGACCACGAGGCGCCGGACACCGTTAGCATCCATTGGAACCGATGTCGTGAACTCGTTCAAGATCGAAACGCCTCGCTTGAATCGAGCCATGCCGAGATCTTCAGCGTCCTGTGGCCTGTCGACAATGCACTACCCATTCGGATCATCAAGCAACTCTTGCAGCCGCGCCGCCAGTGGGGGTGGAAAACGGTCGCACCAGGACGGATCCAACAACTCGACGTCGATCATGTCGCGAAGGTGCATGCGGTCCTTGTCGCGAAACGAATTCAATTTCATTCGCACCAGCGCTTCCAGCGTCAGCGTCTGGTGACTCTGGATCTCCACCGTCTCCGTCACATCGGGGGCCGTGGTCAGATGATCTTCCCGGACTTTCTCACCCGCGAACACAACGTGAACCGCATCGCGCGATTTCGCTCCTGGACCATCCAGAAACATGTCGATCCCTGACGAATGGTGATAGGAGAAGCCCGCGGCTTCCAGCGCGACCTGGGCGGCGGCAAAGTCGGACCGTCGCAACAGGATGTCAACGTCCCGCGTCGTGCGAACGGCCGCCTCGTCCGCCTGCGCGACCCAAGCCCGCACCGCGTTCCCTCCAATGATCGCGTACGCGACGCCAGCCTGTTCCAGCGCACGTGTCGTGCGCTCCAACCGCTCCTGGATTTTTTCCACGGCTCGATTCATCCGTTTCCAGAGCGCTTCTCCGGTCAGGTGAAATGGGATTGTCGCCATGGCTCCGCCTCGCTGGAATCCGCCTACTTCTTCAAAAACAAGTCGCTGTGAATCACGAACCGCAACAGGTCGCGCAGGCGGTATTCGTTCCCTCGCATCGTGGTGGCCTGTTCCCGCAGCGTCGTGAGTTCGTTGTACGTCAGGCTGCGACCAATCGCATAACTGGCGGCGTGCTTCAGGAAACTGAATGCCACCTGATCGATTCGATCGTCCGCCAGATAGTTCTTGAGGCCGTTCAGGTCCGCGACTTCCGTGCCATCCGGAAGTTTCGACCGCGCGTCGATCCCTGAACCAGTCTTCCTCAATCCCCCGGCGTCCATCGTCTCGAACGGAATTCCCCACGGGTCAATTCCCGAATGGCATTTGACACACCCCTTCTGGTTGCGATGCCGCTCCAGTTTCTCCCGCAGGGTGAGCTTTGCGCCGTCGTCCTCAGGCAACTTCGGCACATTCGGCGGCGGATCGTCGGGAGGTTCCGCGACGATTTTTCGGGCCACCCACGCCCCCCGCTTGATCGGGTTCGATTCCCGACCATCCGACAGCCCCGCCAGGTTCCCCGCCTGGCTCAGCACGCCACCCAAGTTTTCGTTCCGATGCGGTATCGCCACAAACTGAAATCCACTTTCCAGGCGATCTCCCAATCCGTAGTAGTTCGCGACCACCTCGTTCGCCACGAGAAAATCAGATCGAATCAGATTCCGCGCGGGGAGATTGTTTTCGATCAGGTACCGCAGGAACTCGACCGGTTCCTGGCGCAACTGCGCCTTCGCATCACGTGTCAGTCGGGGGTAACGCTTCGCGTCGACTGCCACCACATCGAACTTATCGAGACTCAACCATTGGGAACCGAATTCGTTGACAAACTGGCCAAATCTCGGGTCGGCAATCATCCGGTCGATCTCTCCGTCAAGCGACTCGCGCAACGTGTGGTTCGCCGCCCGTGCGAGCAGCCGCTGATCGGGAGGGGCGTTCCACAGGAAGTAGCTCAGTTTCGACGCGAGTTCAGAGTCGTCGAGATCGTCGGCCGCCGGGCTGGGGCTGTTTTCAATCAAAAACAGGAACTGTGGCGAAGTCAGCACGACCAGCAACGCGTCTTTGGTGCTGCGCAGCTCGTCGCCCGACTGGGCGAACGTTCGCTGCCAGACCCGCATCAGCGATTCAGACTCAACGGTGGTGACAGGCCGTCGAAACGCCCGCGTCGCGAACCCGTCGATCACCTCCCGCGCATACACCGCCGGCTCGGCCTTGCGCGGCGAGTCAATGAAAATGCCCCGATGGGTCGCGGGGGGCCAGGTCTCGTAATAGGGTCCCTCAAACTCGATCGACTGGATTTGCAGTCGCGGCATGTCGCGACCATCGGTGTATTCGCTCCGGACACCAATCTCGCGAATCCCCGCCAGGTAGTTGACATTGTCCTTCTCAACCTCGGGGGCCGGGAAGTCATTGATCGCCCCTTCGAACACGTACTTCTGACCCCCCTCTGCCGAGACCGCAAGTGGGCCACCCACCCGCGTGAGCGTGCTGCCGCAGTCGCGGCGCAAACCGAGGTAGACACCCAGGGACGGTGTTCGCCGTTCAAATGTCGTGAATCGCTGCGCGAGTTCGGTGTCCCCTGGGAGCGGATTGAGCGCGATCTGGCGCAATCGCGAATTGTCGCCGTAACGGACTTTCAGCTTCAAATCGCCAGGGGGCACGCGGACAACAAGAAACGCCGTCCGCTGATCGACCGACTTTGCCGAGTCCGCCTCACTGAGGGGCACTTCCAAGAGCTGCCCCGCGAATTGCCGGTCCCCAAGTTCGAGTACCAATCGTCCCTGCGGTTTCCCCGGTTTGCAGGAGAGATCGACCTGATAAATCCCCTCGCGCGGCACCGCGACGGTCGCTTCGGGCGCGGCGGTCAAGTCGGCCACCAGCCTCCCGTTCCCCTCCTCCACGGGACGCACCGGCGTCCCCGGGTCGAGCAGCAATCCATCGTCGTAACGCACCGCTTTGACCGTCACGCGAAAGTCACCCCGGTCAGGCAACTCGCGTAGTGAGATCTTGAAGTTCGCCATCGGACCGTAGGTATCCGATTGGCCGAAAATCTCGGGACTGGGGATCGCCGGCCGCAACAGCAGACCGCCCGGGATGACTTGGTACGCCTCCCCTTTTGGATACCCCGGCGAACCGCGAACGCAGGCGAACACCGAGTGGTAAATGCTGTCAAACTTCCGCCAGGCGCGGATCGTGTCGTTCCCCACATACCCTTCGATGAACTCAAACGCGGTCCGCATCGCGAACGGTTGAAACTCAAACGGCTTTTCCGGCTTCAACTCGTTGACAACAAAGTCGGCGTTATTCAACAGCGCGTTGTTGGCTCCCAGAATCAGATTATCGGGGCACGGCTGCTTGTTGATCCCCTGTCCGAAATCCATGCGGAACGTCTGAATCGTCGGACGGGTCGACTCATCGACAATGCACAGGTCGAGCGCCTTCGCCGCGATGTCGAAATAGGTTTCCACCTGCAATGGCGACAGCGCCAGTGTCTGCGCGTTGTTGGTGAATCCATCTTTCGAGACCCCATCGGGGGGGAGCGCGTCGGTCAGATCCTCCCGCAGTCCCAACAAGTCACGGAGGGTGTTGCGATATTGCGGAACCGTCAGCCGACGGACCGAACCATTTTTTGGAGCGACGCGTGACCGGGCGGCGTCGATCCCTCGAGTGATCCAGCCACCGAGCGTCTGGCGTTCCTCCGCCGTCGGTTGCGGTTCGTTCTCCGGGGGCATCAGCTCATCATCAAGCTGTTGCCGCATCGCTTTCAGCAAGGCGATGTGCCGATCTTCCGGGTCCGCGGTCAGAATGTCGACACGAACCCCCGATTTCATGTTGTCCGCCGAGTGGCAGCGAACGCAGTATTTGGCCAGAAGCGGCTCAATCGACCGCTTAAACGCGGCCCCGTTCGGCGCGTCAGCCGGTGACACTGGGGTGGGCGGTTCGGTCGCCCGAGTCGTCGCGATGACCAGAAGGGCGAACGCGGTCCAAACGGTCAGCCGATGAGTCAACGTCTGGGGTCGCGAGGGAAAGAATTTGTTACGCATCACGATCCTGAAAACTGGGAACACGATACGTCATGCCGTTGCCCAGCAATTGGCGCAACGTCATGTTCGTTGTGCGGAAGTTCGAGGTCGACATGGTCATTGACCGAGATTCGTGTCACACCCGACACCAGCCGCCCCGGGATGCCGATCGGCTGGTGCCGAATTCGCAAGGGATGAGTTCAGGCCCCGGGCAAGCCAGGGAGCAGGACATCGGCTCCTCCCATGCCGCCATGTTCCTGCCCCGATTCGCGGATCCGTTCGCTGAACTGTTCGATGCTGTCATAAACAATGACCGACGAGACTTCGTCCCAAGCGATCTCGACATGCAGTCCCCGGGCCCAACCACCGTCGTCGACCCCCGTTCCAACGAGGAACTGCTTGCCGAACTTCGCTTCCAGCGTCACGTTCTCCAGATTGTGTCCCATCGATCCCATCAACCCTTTGGTGTAGATCGAGACGATCTTGTCGCCAAACGGCTCCGAGGGTTTGACCGCCGCTGGTGCTGCCGCCGCCTCGACGGGCTTGGCCGGCTTGCTGGCTTTGGATTGATCCTGGGCCCCGACCATGCTCCAGGCGGCTCCCAGTAAAATTGCGGCCCCCAGTGCGGGAGTCCATTGTTTCATGATGTTCGCGAATGACGGCATGACTCTGTTCCTGTTGGGGTTCCGTGTGATTCTGAGCAACTACGATTCGTAGACGAACTCAATCGGCGCGTGGATGTCCGGATGCAGGCTCTTGTGGACCGGGCAATGCAGCGCCGCGTGTTCCAGTTTCGTCCGGTCGGCGGCCGTCAGTTTCGACGCCTTTTCCGCCGGCACCGTGATCGTCACCTTGAGAGCGCCGATCCGTCGCACCGGTTCCTGCACCATTTCTTTCATCACGTGGGACCGGCTGCCGGCGATGTCGAGTTTGTTCCGTTCCGCGATGATTCCCATCAGCGTCAACGAACACGCCCCCAGCGCCGTGGCGACCAGATCGGTCGGAGAGAAACTCTCCCCTTTGCCGTGGTTGTCGACGGGAGCGTCCGTCGTCAACTGATCCTGCGAAGGACCATGGGTCGCTTTGCAGCGCAGCTCTCCCTGGTACACCACGTCGATTTCGACGGCCATGAATTCAGTCTCTTCCTCTGCGAGGTCTGTGTGGTTCGCGAGAACAATTCTCCCGCGGAGCAATGGCAGACATTGTATACTTCGCACGGGCAAAAACGAGACGTCAACCCGGGCTGAACGTTGCTCTGGCCTGGTGCATTCCCATTGTGACTAGGCAAATCGACAGGAAGTTCGAAGGGTGCTGGCACGATGGTCGAGCGATTTGCTGGAACGGTATCGCCAGATTGAATCAATTCCTGGAACTTTCCAGTTGACGAAGGCGAGGTTCGGTCAGGCGTGCGGTGTACAGAAGCGGTTGAATTGAGGACAATCTGACACCACTGCGACAGCAACCGGACAAGAATGGAACGGAACGATGGCACGGAAGAAGCAGACACCAGTCGACAAACCATTGTCGGCCAACGCCAGCGATTCGAAGGAAAACGTTCTCGTAGACGCCGCCGCCGAATTGGCTGAGTTCGCCGCGAGGTCGCTGGCCGCCGCGGAAGCGATGGGGATCAAGACGGAGCCGATTCAGCATTTCTGGCTGGCACCCGCTCAACGTGATGTCCTGCTGACAATTCCGGGCATTTCGAAAATGCTGGCAGCGAAACTGGCGGACCAGGATGCGGTGTTCTCAATCTGGGACGTTGCCAGCTTGATTCTGGCAATCGCTGGATTCTTGCCAGACACCGTCGATCACCAACAACGGGCACTTCTCATTGTGAGTGAGCATTTGACGGAGCGCCTACTTCACGGCATTGACGGCCCACCCACACCGCCAGCCCGCAAGAAACGCAAGCCGAAGGCCGATCCGAACACGATCTTCCAGTTCCGAATCTCGCTGCTGGACATCAAGCCGGCGATCTGGCGGCGGATCCAGGTGACCGACTGCAATTTGACGCGACTCCACGACTACATCCAGGCGGCGTTCGGCTGGGAGAACTACCACCTGCACGAGTTCGAGATTGACGGCGAACATTACAGCCAGCTTTCACCCGACGCCGTCGATCCCGACCTGAAGTTCCTGGATGAAGTCGACGTTTATCTCAGCCGACGGTTGCCGAAACCCGGGAAGCGAACCCGTTGGCTGTACGAGTACGATTTCGGCGATAGCTGGAAGCACGAAGTTCTGTTCGAAGGATTCCCGCCCATCGACCGCAAGGTGAAATATCCGCTCTGCCTGGAGGGGGCACGTGCCTGTCCACCGGAAGACTGCGGCGGGACCGAAGGGTACACCTACTTCACCAAAGTCCTCGCCAATCCGAAACATGAACATCACCAGGAATGGCGGGACTTGATGGGTCGATTCGATCCCGAAGCGTTCGATGTGAAGAAGTCGACGAGGGAAATGAGGAAGGTGAAGTGAGCCCCAGTGACACCCACCAGTCAGGCCGACGCTGGGGATCTCCATTCAACGGTCGAAACCTCCACTGGTGTCACCGGCTACACCACATTTCGTGGATCCAGAACGCGGTTTCACGTTCGGGCCGATGGGTGTCCAGCGAGTCCTTGTGGGCTTGTATTGGAACATAAGGGAACGAAGGAAACGAAGAAGTCCGGAGGAAGTCGGGGAGATTCAATGCCGGTACGCTGCATTCCGGTCGCCTTTGGCACCCTTTGTTTCCTTCGTTGTCTTCTGTTCAACTTCCGTTTCGTCGTACCGGTCGCAATCGGGACATGGCACTGACCCAGTGAGTACAGGACACGAGCGCGGCATTGTGATGTATTCCCACCGAAAACAATCGTGGTACAAAAAGTCCCCGGGAGCGTTCGCAGTGTGCTACCAGCACCGGGGGATCGCGAGAGATTTTGCCGCGACAAGGTCCAATGGAAAATCGAACCGCATCACGGACAGGGCGACCAATCGGTTCCGTCTGGAATTCCAGCATCCGCCATCCAACGGAGCTCCAGGCCACGCGAAAGCCGAGGTTGTTGTTCCGGTTCTCCGGCGACCTGTTGTTCCGGTTCCCAGAACGCAGGTTCGTGTTCCTCCAGCTCCCGCCCCGGATCACCCGGTTCGAGCCTATTGACTGTC
>CAMATH010000142.1 GCA_945860955.1 Planctomicrobium piriforme | reverse complement strand
CCATGCAAGAGTCTCACTCGGCAACCACTCTTCTGGCATCCCTCCGGGATGCACTCAATTCATCAGGCTATCCGGGGGTCTCCGCTGCGCTGCGACCCCCGGCTACTGTATTGCATCCCTAACGGGATGCGACCGGCGGCTGCGCCGCAGCGGAGGTAACGCTGTCAATCGCTGAACTTCCTTGAGACGAAACTCAACTCGACGGAAAATGAATCATCGGCATCAAGCTGTTGGATTCACGGCTCCGTGTGAGGTTCGCAAATCACGAAAATGTCTGTGGACGGGTACTTACTTGTTATTCGGCAATTCCGTCAGTGCCGTTTCACCCACATCGGTGAGGTCCAGGGTCAATTCCCCTTCAATGGGAGTCCCCCCCTGATCGTTCTGGAACTTGAGAACCGATTTGAGAACGCCGAACGGAACCTTATCTGACAGGCGGTTTTCGAACGTGGTCTTGCTTTTTGTGTTCCCGAATTCGAGGTCGCGGGTCGCTCGTTCGCCGGCACACTCCAGCTTCCCCAACTTGGCGTTGTCGATCGTGATG
This sequence comes from Planctomicrobium piriforme, assembly GCA_945860955.1. Lineage (GTDB taxonomy): Bacteria > Planctomycetota > Planctomycetia > Planctomycetales > Planctomycetaceae > UBA10511. Next base: position 20,642 of record CAMATH010000142.1, on the reverse strand, counting down.
GGATCGAGTTTGATGGTGTTCGGGTCCGGGCCAACCAGCAGTGTCTGCAGGATCGATGCCTGAGCACTCTTGAGATCGGTCAACGGCATCACCTCCATATCTCCGGCCTTGTGCCACGCCCGGACCACGTGATCGATCGGGTTTTTCCCCCGTCCCAGATGTTTTTCGGGAATCAGCGCTTTGGTGAGAATCGTCTGGACTTGTCCATCGGGTCGAAGTTCGGTCCGGAATTCAATCCACCGGCACTTTTCCTCTGCGACGGTTTCCACGCCGACCGAACTCAATCGGATCGACCCTTTGATCTCGATATCCACCGCCGCACCCGGTGGACGCAGTTTGATCACCATGTCGTACTGAACAGACGCGCCGTCGGCCGGCAGACGGTACACAATGCCATCACCCCGGGTCACCGGGGCACAGAACAGGAGAATCGAGGCGACGAAGCCGAACATACGCATGGCGGGCGCTTTCCAAACCGAGGAGGGGGGTGTCGTTACGACGACCGAGACGAGGGCTTTTCTTGAATCCGCGCGGTTGCTTCTTCCGGAGCCTCGTGACTCAACCGGGTGCGAGCCCAGCCGTAGTACCACGCGAGGCCCAGTCCATACATCGACAGTGTCAACCACAAGACGGCTGGCTTCTGCATCCATCCATAGATGACGGCGGCCACCAGACTCATCGCGATCACCGCAATGGGGATTAGCGGGAACAGCGGGACGCGATACGGCCGAAGCATGTGCGGCTCTTTTCGCCTCAGCATGATGAGACAGACCATCGCCAGGACGTACCACACCAGGGCAGCCAGGTTGCAGGTGAGAACGGCGATCGACACCGCATCTTTGTTGAAATAGTTCCACACCACAAACCCGCAGATGACTCCGCTCCAGACCAGGATCGAGACCGCGGGGGTCCGGCGGCTCTTATGCAACCGACCAAGAAACGCTGGGAGATAGCCCGCCCGACCCAGCGAATAGCTCTGGCGACTGACCGCGTAAATCATCCCGTTGTAACTGGCGATCATTCCACAGAGTGCGATCAATGAAAAGCCGAGAACATGCGGTCGATGCGCCGCATCGGGCCATACCTCTTGGTACACGCTGGCGAGGGGAAACAGATTCTCTTCCTTGCCCGTGACCCGCCAGTCCGTTCCCGCCGCCGACGCGAAGAACCACGTCAAAACCACAAGGACAATCAAAGTGAGCTGCGCGAGCAACAGACCGCGCGGCAGCGAGTGGTGCGGCTCGTGCGCCTCCTCGGCGGCCAGCGCGACCGATTCAATGATCACCAGCCACCAGATGGCGAATGGAATCGCCTGAATCACCCCCATCCATCCGTTGGGAAGCGTGGGGGTTGTGAAGATCCGTTCGATTCGCACACCGGGCCAGGCGGCAATCCAGAACCAAACGAGTCCGACAATCGCGCCGTACGTCATCCATTCCATGATCTTCGCCTGCTGCTTCGCCCCCCAGCATTGCAGGCCGGCGAACGCCGCGACGGTGAACAACCCCCCGGCTGCCGTGGCGATTCCCTCGTCCAAACCGGGAAAGAACAAGTGCAATAGAAAGAAGAGATACGCTCCGGTGGCGATCCCGGTGCCGATCGTCGCGAAGAGGCATTCGAGAAACATCGACCAGCCCATCACGAAACCGAGCCACGGTCCGACCGCCCGGCGCCCGTAGGCGAGCGGCCCGCCAGCGAACGGCATCGCGACCGAGAGTTCCAGCAGGGCCATCACCCACAACAGATACAGCACGCAGACGAAGAGGGTGGCGATCAGCATGCCAATCGGGCCGGCGACCCCCAGTCCGCCATTCCAACCGAAATACTCTCCCGTGATGACCGCCCCGACTCCCAACGCCCAGATTTGCAACGTCCCCAGCGGTTTATGCAACCGGTCCTCCTGAGCGGCCACGGTGGGGACAGGATCCGGGGCGAGTTGAGCCTGGGGATCGGTATTCATGCGCGGGATCCGGGTGACAGGGTTCGCGACACTCTCGGCCACTTTTCCAAACGAGCCGGAATGCCCGTTAGAATGACCGACCGTGCGATCGGTCGCAAGGGGAGACGTCGCGCGGGCCGTTGAATTTTTTGACGGGATGAAAGGGATGAAGAGGATGGACAGGATTGCTGAGGTGACCTTCGATCGTGTGGATTGGGAGTTTTTCGATTTATCCACAGAGCCGGAATGGCGGGCAACTCCATCCTGTTCATCCCTTTCATCCTCTTCATCCTGTCAAAGAGGATCACCCGAATCCCAACCACAGTGTCCGTAGACGCTCGCACAGCCGACACGCTTGATTCGCTGGCCGTGGCCGACAACAATCTTGTTTCAAAACAGTTCTGTTTTGCTTCACAGTCAGTGGGTGAGACGTACCATGGTTGCTAATTTGACGGGAAAACCGACCGGATGGACCAGCGCCACCCGCACATCCATGACATTGGTGTGTGTCGGTCCCGTGCGTAACAATCCTCCCGATTTGTCGAACAGCCGATAGGCGTCATTTCGGTCGAGGGCATCTTGTGGATTCAATTGTTGTCGGATTACCTCGCGCATCACGTCGGCGGATGCAACCGCACCGGCGGCGTCTGTTGGTCCATCCTCTCCATCGGTTCCGCCGGAAAGCAACACGATCTCCGTCTTGCGTTGCGGATTGGGCGGAGTGATTTCAAACAACTCGACCAGGGCGGCGAGCGCGAGTTGTTGATTTCGCCCCCCCACTCCTCGTCGTTCCGCCGGTGCCAGCCGGACGATCGGTTCGCCACCACCCAACAGACATGTGGGACGCGATTCTGTGGCTGCCTCGTTCGCAATCGCCCGACAGCGTCGTGCAAGATCCCGTCCCACTTCGCTCGCTTCTCCGGTGTTCTCGGAACCCAGGTCGATCACGGCATATCCCAGTTCCCGGGCGGCCCGCGCACACGCTTCCAGCGCCACGCGGTTGTTGCCAATCACCTGATTGTGAACCGTTGCGGGAATACCCACCGCCGACGCAGAATCGTCGGCGAGTTGTTCCAATACGTGAAACACCTCGGCCGGCACGGCGGGTGGGGCGGCGTGGAACTTGCGAAACACCGCCAGCGCGTCGGCGACAGTACCCGAATCGTCCGCCGTCGGCCCAGAGGCGATGATATCCAGCGGATCTCCCACCACATCCGAGATGATCAACGTCTCGGTCGCGCCGGCACGAATCGCGCGGGCCAGCGCTCCTCCTTTGATCCGCGACAACCGTTTTCTCACTGTGTTCAATTCCTGAATCGTCGCCCCCGACTGCATCAGGAACCGTGTGACCTGTTGTTTCGCTTCCAGACTGATTCCAGTGATCGGCGCGGGGAGCAATGCGCTCCCACCTCCGGACAACAACACCAGACACAAATCGTTCGGCCCCAGTTGCGAGACGATCTCTAAAATCCGCTCCGACCCCGCCACACCCTCGGCCGTCGGTTCGTTCAGGCCGGCCGGGCGGGCCGCATGCAACACGATACGATCGAGTTTGCGGACGCAGTCGGCGGGCACATTGATCCAGCCGGCGACTCGCTCCCGCACCAGGTCCGGTCCCAGCGCCTCCTCAATCCCCTGTGCCATCCCCGCCCCTGCCTTGCCCGCCCCCACCACCGCGATCCGCTTCCACGAATTGAGCGGATATTCTCTTCCATTGATTAGCAACGTCTGTCCCTGAAGCCGGACGGCGTTTCGAACCAGAACCCGCGCGTCGACGGCGGCGACGCCCTGTTTCCAGATGGCGATGGCCTGCTCGGCCAAATGAGAGGTCTTCATCTCGGCTGTTGTAGCGTCAGTCGGCGGAAAGGGAAAACGAACGGCGTCGGTGCGGGATCCCAAGCGTATACCTCTCACGGCCGGAAACGAGACAATTTCCCGACTCCATCAAGATGTTTCAACGCGGATCGCGCAAGTTAAAGCCTGGAAGCGGGGCGTTCAATTTTTAGACAGGATGAAAGGGATGAAGAGGATGGACAGGATTGCTGAAGCGACCTTCGATCGTGTGGACTGCGAGTGTTTCGATTTCAGCCACTTATCCAGTGAGCCGGAATGGCGAGCAACTCCATCCTGTTCATCCCTTTCATCCTCTTCATCCTGTCAAATTCTTTCCGTCGGTCGTACGCACTCCCAGAGCTGCACAACCACATTCTGAACCCGAGTCAGAGGGGCGGGTGGATTGGGTCTTGGGCAAGACAGATGGCCGCCGGTGCATGGAACGCGAATCGTCTGATTTGACGCCGTGTGGAGTATAACCTGACATTTGGTGATCGCATTTTCCCAACGCGGGAAGTTATACTCCCCCCGGCCGAAAACACGGTGTTTCCGCAGAGCCGCGCCAGTCACGAAGCGATCGCCGATCACCGCTTTCTGACGGGCGCGGCTCGGGCCATCTTCGCACTCGCCACCGCCACCACCTGGTCCGCCATGCTTCGCCGACTGTCGCTCATTCTGTTGCTGGTTTGTTCCGCGTCGTACGTTCCAGTCGCGCACGCCGAGGTTGTTCGTATGCAGGTGGATCGCCGCGAGCCGTTCGCGCCCGGGGTGAAGTTCGGAAACGTCGGAGAGTACGAACGATTGACCGGTCGTCTCTTTCTCGAGGTCGATGCCCAGGCCGACGTGAACGCCGCCGTGGTCGACCTGAAGTTGGCTCCGCGCAACGCCGCCGGACGGGTGGAATTCTGGACGGACTTCTGTCTGCTGAAGCCGGTCGACCTGACGCATGGCAACCGTCGGCTGTTGTACGACGTCAACAATCGCGGCAACAAACTCGCGCTGGGGACATTCAACAACCAGGGAGGGAATGACCCCAAGAATGCCAGCGATGCCGGCAATGGCTTTTTGATGCGGCAGGGATACTGCGTGTTATGGTGCGGCTGGAATGGCGATGTCCTGCCGGGTGACAATCGGCTGTTGATTGAATTGCCCCCCGCGCTCGAAAAGGGCCAGCCTCTTGTTGGTCGGGTTCACGCCGAGGTGATTGTCAATTCCGCCTCTTTCAGCCAGCCTTTGTACTGGGGGAATTCCAATTCTTACCCGGCGGCCGATCGGAACGGGCTCGACGCGGTGCTGACGATGCGGGCCAAACGCTCCGATCCCCCCATCCAGGTTCCCCGAGACGGCTGGTCGTTCGCACGGGTGGAAGCGGGACAGCCCGTCGCCGATTCGCAGCATCTGTATGTCAAAGAAGGCTTTCGTCCCGGCTGGTTGTACGACCTGGTCTACACGGCGCGGGGAAGTCGCGTCACCGGATTGGGTTTGGCCGCTGTCCGCGATGTGGTCAGTCACTTCCGCTATTCCAGCAACGATCCATCGACACCGAATCCGCTGGCGGGGGCGATTGATAAGACAATCATCTTCGGTGTCTCGCAATCGGGACGGTTCATTCATCACTTCGTCTGGCAGGGGTTCAACGCCGACCCGCAGGGGCGAATCGTGTTTGACGGCGCACTGCCACTCGTCGCGGGGGGAGGCAAGGGGTATTTCAATCACCGCTTCGCACAGACCACCAGGCACGGCAGTCAACACGAAGACAATCTCTCCCCCTCGGAGTTGTTTCCGTTCACGACCACACGTCAGGTCGACCCGCATACCGGCGAATCAGGAGACACTCTCGAACGGGCGAGAAAACAGAACTGTGTCCCCAAGATGATTTTCACACAGACCTCCACCGAGTACTGGTGCCGCGCCGCTTCACTGCTGCACACCGATGTCGACGGCACTACCGACGTGCCTGTCGATGAGAATGTGCGGGTCTATGTGGTCAGCGGTGCCCAGCATGGAAACACGCGGTCGACCGATCGGGGGACGTTTCAGAATTTGCCCAATACGCTGGACCATCGTCCCTTGGTCCGGGCGGCGCTCATGGTGCTGGACGACTGGATTTCGACTGGGAAGACCCCTCCCGACAACCGTTATCCCCGAATTTCGGATGGAACCCTGGTGACATTCCGGCAATGGCAGCGGCAGATGCCGGCGCGCAAGGCCTTTCCACTGCCGAGGGAGTTGTATGTTCCGAATCGGCTCAACTTCGGGCCGCGCTGGCAGACTGAGGGAATCGCCGACATTGTTCCGCCGCTGGTGACGGGTCAATTCCAGACACTGGTTCCCGCCGTCGACGCCGATGGGAACGAAGTGGGAGGGGTGAGGTTGCCCGATGTCGCCGTGCCGTTGGGGATCTACACCGGATGGAATCTGCGCGGTGAGGAAATGGGAGCGGCTGGTTCTCTCGGCCGGTGGGCGGGTTCGTACGAACGATTCGCCAGAACTCCCGAGGAACGTGCTGCGGACGACTCGCGAGAATCGATCTCGGAACGCTATCCGTCGAAGGACGAATTTCTCAACGCCCGCCGCCTGGCCATTCAAAAGCTGGTCCAGGAACGATTCGTTCTCGCCGAGGAGGCCGCGACGCTGCTGGACGAGGCGGGCGTGAGTTGGGACACGGCGTGGAAGAAGCGATAGCGAGTCTTCGAAGGGCAGACCGCGAAACCTCCCGTAGCCTGGATTTCAATCCACGCGCCCGGTCCTTCATCACATCTCAATCAAGCGACATCCCCCCTGCCCCGCGACCAGCAACCGCTTCCCCGTCGCATCAACCAGCAACTCAAAGATCCGCCCTTTCGGCCCTTCCAGTGTTTTGAGGATCTCAACGTTGTCAGGATCCAATACACGAATCTGGCCATCGTCGCAGCCCACAAACATTCGATCTCCCCGTTGCGACCACGCAATCGCGCGGGGGATTGAGGGAAGCTTGGCGAATCGGACCAGTCGGCCAATCGTCGGTTGCCAGAGTCGAACGGTGCGGTCGTCACTGGCAGTCGCGATGACCGGGAGAGCATCCGGCGTTTGCCCCGGACGAACGGCGATTGAGTTCACTGTTCCTACATGATTGTCGAGCGTACGGCGATGTTCGCCCGTCTCGGCGTCCCAAATGCGCACGGTGGTGTCGACGCCCCCCGAGACAATCGACTGACCGTCGGGGAGATAGGCGATCGCGAGGACCGGACGGGAATGACCGACGTAACGGGTCCGCCTGTCGGATGTCTCAGCGGAACGGACTTCGCAAACACTGTCGCCACCCGCCGTCACCCAGTGTGTACCATCGGGTGACCAGGTGGCTCGATAGACCACATCCTCATGAGTGGCGATCCGTTTTCCAACTTGACGATCCGACCAGTTCCACACTTCGACTCCCCCCTCGTCGGAAGGAGCCCCGCCCGCCACCAGCAGCGTTGTTCCGTTCGGAGAAAACCGCACATCATGAATGTGGTCCCATGCCGAAGAGAGCGTAGCGACAACCTCCAGTTCCGGCCACGAGCGAATTTCCACGCCGGCTTGAGATCCGAGAACGACCTGAGTTTTGTCGGGGGTGAAGGCTGTTGCCGTTACGGGAGGAGCAGCCCACGTGGTCGCCGGGAGCTGCAGGATCACGGCCAAGAAAACAGGAATGCGCATGGTGGGAATTCACAGGGGCGGGACCGGAAAAAGAGCATCGTAACCGATCTCCCAACATTGCGACGAACCGCCGGGACTTCGCCTCATCGCGATTCTTCGCATGCCCCACGCAACGTTGTCGCCCGATACTACGGCTCGCAATACGGGCAGGCCTGCTCGGGTTTCGCCGGGTCGGCCCAGGCGAAGCGGACGCCGCGATCGATGGTGATGACGCCGGTGATCACGACGCTGATGGCTGCCAGCCGCAGCAGATGTCGTCGGCCGGCCAGTCCCAGAAACGTCGCCCCCGTGCCAGCGAGCAGCATCAACGGGGTCGTGCCCGCCCCGAAGACCGCCATCGACAGCGCACCCCACACCGGGTGGGCCGTGCTTCCCGCGAACGCCAAGTAAGCGTAGACCAAACCGCACGGGAGGAACCCGGTCAGCACGCCCGCGAGAAACGTGTCGCTCCAGCGCGTCGAGGTCAGAAACGTACCAAACAGTTTCTGACTTGGGCAAAACGTGCCGGGGGTCGACCGCTTTTTCCACAGAGAAAACACCCCGGTCGCCTGCAAACCCTGAGCGATCAATAACACTCCCGCGACAATCGCCAACCACGCCTGAATGCCGACGCCGCTGATTGGCAGGTGCGTCAGCTTCCAGCCCGCGAAGCCAGCGGTCGCCCCGAGAAACGCATAGGTCGAGATGCGACCGAGCGAGTAGACCACCTGCCGACCTAGATTCGCCCCGACGCTGCGCGTCCCCAGACCGATCGAAACCGCGAACGCCCCGCACATTCCCAGACAGTGCGACGAACCGAGCAGCCCTCCGAGAAAGACCAGGGACAGTTCAGGCATGCAGCACCGCCTCGGGTTCGCTGACCGCGGGGGCCGAATGATGAGACTCTGGCCGATTGATCGGGGTCAGTGGAGTCGACGGAGGACCGGGTTCCGTTGGCAATGCGGATGGATCGGTCCGCTCGGTCCGTTGCCAGTCGGCCACTTCAAATTCATCCAACCGGCCGGCCCGTAACGCCGAGCCTATCACCAGCACACTGCTGACCACCATCAACAGCGCCGCCAGCGCGGGATTCAGTTGACCTGCGCACGCCAGGCCGATTCCCACAATGTTGTAAGCGAACGCCCAAAACAGATTCCTGCGGATCGTCCGGACCAGCGTGCGGGAAAACTCAATTGCCCACGGTAGCCGCGACAGGTCGTTCGATAACAAACACACTTGCGCCGAGTCGCGCGAGACGTCGCTGCCGCAACCGAGCGCGATCCCCACGTCGGCCGCCGCCAGCGCGGGGGCGTCGTTGACCCCATCCCCCACCATCGCGACTGCGCCATACAGGGCATGGGCTTTCTGAACGGCGTGCGACTTATCCCCCGGGAGCAAACCCGCCTCGACCGACGCACCCAGCAATTGAGCCAGCCGCACGCCCCGCGCGGGATGGTCCCCCGTCAGAACGACGGCGTCGAGTTTCTGCAGCCGGCACCAGTCAAACAGATCCTGCGCCCCCGGTCGCAACTCCTCCGCGAAGACCCAGATCGCGCGGACTCTTCCATTCCAACCCAGAAACGTCAGCGACTCCCCCTTTTCTAGCGCCCGTCGTTCGACCTCGGACACGATCGGACCAAAAGCGAACCCCTCTTCCTCCAAGAGTGACCGGTTGCCCAACACCAGCCGAGCCCCCTCGGTTTCCATCGCGACCAGTCCCCGTCCCGCGACTTGAACCATCTCCAACGGCGGCACGTCGTCGGGCATTCCGGAAACCGCGTCAAATTCCGAGGCGGTGGCACCGTTCCCGACAAGAGTCACCTGACATCGTCGGATCGCCCGCGAGAACGGGTGATTGGAACCCGCCGTCATGCGGGCGGCGATCGACTGCACGGCGGCGTATTCCCAGCCATCCTCCAGCGCGAACTGCGCCACACGCGGTTCGCCCGTGGTGAGTGTCCCCGTTTTGTCGAATCGCAGAGCGCGAACGTCGGCCAAACGTTCCACCGCCTCGCCCGACCGAAACAACACCTGCTTGCGTGCCGCCGCCGCCAATCCCGACCAGACCGCCAACGGAGTCGCCAGACCCAACGCACAGGGACATGCCACCAGCACGACCGCCAGCCCCGCCAGCAGCCCCGCGTCCCAACCGCTGTGCGTGCCATGCCACAGCACCGTCCCCAGCGCCAGTACCGCGACGATCGGAAACATCGCCGCCGAGACGCGGTCGGTCAGTTGTTGATACGGACCTTTCGCCAACCGGGCCTGGCGGACAATGTCGATGATCCGTTGCAGCGCTCCGGCGCTCGCCGGCGCTTCGACCTCCAGCAGGATCGGCGAATCAATGAGCAGCGTCCCCGCCCACAACGTATCGCCAACACGCCGGTTCACAGGCAGGCTCTCTCCGGTAATCAGTTGCTCGTCGAGCTGGGCCGCCGTCGAGAGAAGTCGGCCGTCGAGAGGAACTCGCTCGCCGGGCAGAACACGGATCACATCTCCCGGTACCGCGGAATCGAGCGGAATCTCTTCCTCGCAATCCCGGTCGGCGGTCTCCGTCGATCGGCTCAGTTTGCGAACCATCGCGGGGAGTAGTTTCTGCAGCGCGTCGAGAGCAGTCCCCGCTTGCAATTTGCCCTGCGCTTCGAGCCAGCGGCCCAGTGTGACCATCACCAGCGTGACGCACGCCACCTCAAAGTAGACTGGACCACTGTCGCGGATGACCGAGACCGCGGAATAGCCAAAGGCGGCGAAGACGCCGGCGCAGAGCAGGAGATCGGTCGTGAGTCGGCCGCGACGCAGTGCCAGCAGCGCCGAGTCGGCGAGCGGAAGCCCCAGCAGTCCGATCACCGGCGCGGTGAACAACAAGCCCAGCGCCCGCAACAGCCCTTCCCAGGGACGGACCAGCGAATCTTCGGCGAGATCGCCGTAAACGTCGCGGGTCCACAGCGCCATGGTGAAACACATGACGTTCATGGAGAAGAAAATCGCCGCCCCGAGTCGGACGAGAGTCCAACGGGCGGCTCCCGTCTCACCCGACTCCCGCGTGACGGCGGAGGCGAATCGACAACCCGAACAGCAGAACTCTGGCTCGGAAGCGATTGCTGAGTCGGCAGACCCGCCGCTCAACAGCGGGGCGGGAATCGGCAGCCCGCAGAAATTGCAGGAGGAGCCGGCCATGGTCAGCCGGGTTTCGCGATTTCGGACTGCAGAGCGGGAATGAGCCACGTCACCACGTAGTAGATCACGAAGACCCAGAAGACGACCCAAGTGGCATGAATATACCACGGGATCGTGCGGGCGACGTAGCGGTGGTGGTGGTTTTCGACTTCGACCGTCGACTCAGCTTCAGCCATGGTGGGCCTTCGCCTCCAAGTCGTCCAGCATCGCTTCCGTTTCCAGCATCTTCTGTTTGGGAGCCTCGATCTGGCTGAACATGCCGTGGACAACGGCCCAGCCAAACAGACAGAAGAACCCGGTGGTCGCGAGCAGGTAGTTCACTATGGGGGTGACGGCGAACGCCCCATCCCCTTCTCCGCGAAAGACGGCGGTGAATTCAATGAACTTTCCGATGAATCCCAGCATGCTGGGAACGAGAATGACGACCGCGAACACAATGGTTGTGATTTGCGCTTTGCGATTGCGCTGGGCGGCGGTGGGGGCGGGAGTCGACATGATTAGATCGCCTGCATCAGAAGTGACGCGGTTCGAAACAAGGCTTCGGGCAGGGCCGGCGCGGGAGGACGCTCATCCCCTTCGACGGCGGCCGGTGGGGTCGACGCCTGCGGAGTTTCGGATTCGGGAGCCGGGTCGATGGGGGGATTGGTGTTTTCGGTCGCCTTGGACTCCGTGGGGGAGGGCTGACTTTCGGCCGGCTGCGGATCACCCGTGGGCGGCGGGGCGGGCTTGGTTCCCGGAATCGCCACCTTAGCCGCCTCCAGCTCGGCGTCGGTCGGCTGCGCGTTGCTCGCCTCTTTCTTTTCCGTGTCGGCGGCCGCGTCGGGATTGGCTGGCTCGGCAGCTCCACCATCGGCGGCGGGCTCCGCAGGGTTGGCGGGGGCAGCGGCTTCTCCAGCGGCCGGGGCATCACCGGCGGCTGCCACTTCACTCGGGGCGGCGTCGGCCGGCAGACTCGACGCGGTGTACTCTTCGTAATAGGGATAGCTTTCCAGCCACGAACCGAGCCATTGCAGGTAGGTCATCAGCGCCAGGCCCCGCAGATTGGGTTTGTCGGGAGCCCCTTCAAAGAACCAGGGATACTCGGGCATCACCGATCCATCCGACAGCAGCGTCGGCTTGAACAGGTGAGCCGCCTGCCAGTCGTTCGATCGGCGTCCCCCCTCGCGACTCAGGTCCGGACCAACCCGGCGGGTTCCGAACATCACCGGCCGCTGCAACTCGTTCTGATACTCCCACGATTCCGATACCGGACCCCAGCGACGGGACTCGTTCGAAACGGGACGCACGAACTGACTGTGGCAGTGCCAGCATGCTTCGCCCACGTAGACCTTGCGGCCGATTCGCAACGACTCGGCACATTTTTCATTGAGCCACTTTTCCCGGGCGGCGGCGTCTTCGGGCGGTTTGCCCATGTGCTTTTCGAACGACGCGGGAAACCGCCGCGCGAGATCTTCGAACTGGTACCGCAGGTTGGCGGTGACCAATTGCTCGGCGGTCTTTTCCGGCAGATCCTTGTACATCATCGCCGGCACGAGCGCGTTGGAGACGAACGCCAGGGCGAAGAAAAACAACCCCGCGATCACCAGTACGCTTCCCTTACTTTCGAGCATCTCTCGGCCTCTTTCTCACAACTATCGGCAGAGCGGCCTTGAGACCTATCTGTCGTGATCGGGACACGGCGTTGGTGGTCCGTGATATGTGTTGTCGGGTGACGGACGGGTCAGAGGCCCGTCCTACGATGGGGGGATCAAGTCGCCGCCACGACGGCGGGAAGTTCGGTCGACGTGGGTGCGGCAGCGGGAGCGGGTCGCAACCCCAGTTGCCACGTCCGGTAAATGTTGACGTAGAACACAATCTGGCCGGCGAACATTCCGATCCCGGTGAAGACGCGCACCACCCAGAACGGCATCGAGGCGTCAATCGACACTTCCCACGGCAACAGGGCCCGCCACACAGTCCCCTGGACCAGTCCCCCCGCGATCAGATCGACCGCCATCGCGAACAGCGAGATCGACGAGAGCCAGAAGTGCCACTCACACAACTTGCGGCTGTACCATTCATGCCCCAGCAGACGCGGCATGAGGTACGTCATCACTCCCTGAATCCAGAGTCCAAAGACACCGAACATCACGAGGTGGGCGTGACCGACGACCCAATCGGTGAAGTGAATGATCGCCTGGAAGGTGAGCGTGGTCTGAAACGCGCACTGCAAACAGGTGAGGAAGTAGAAGACCATCCCGGTGTAGAACCAGCGGATCGGCAGATTGGTGATGAAGGCCGACCCCGAGCCGCGCAGCGTTCCGAAGAAATTGATGATCACCGTGGCGACCACCAGCTCGACGGCGATCGTCGAAATGACGGCACCGTATTGCAGGAACATGGGAATCGGAGTGTAGAGGAAGTGGTGAATCCCCTGGAGCGGGTAGAAGAACGCCAGACCCCAGAACCCGACCAGCGACAGCCCGTGACTCCAGATCGGTTTCTTAAGGAGAATCGGCACGAAGTAGTACATCAATCCCCAACCGATGGGAGTGACGAACAGCCCGACCAGATCGTGAATGAACAACCCGCCGACGGCACCGGCCGCCGACCCCGTGACAAAGTACTCGGGCATGAAGTTCCCCATCGCGTAGGTCAGGAATGTCCAGACCAGTGCCGCCATGAAGTACCACAGTGTCACATACAATGGCCCGGGGGTCATCAGGATGGGAGGGAGGAAATTCACCACCACCAGCGCCAGACCGAGCAACGCGACCGGGTCGATCCAGGTGGGGGTTTCGCCCCATTCGAGTCCCTGGGCCTGCCCGAAGAGAATTCCCCCCGCCGTCGCCAGCACCACCGCCTGCCAGGCGATGAAGATGAACCAGGAGAGGTGGCTGCTGAGAACCGGGCGGAGAGTCAGTCGGGGGACCGCCCAGAACATCGACCCCAACAGGCCGTTGGCAAGAAAGCCGTACGCGACGGCGTTCGTGTGGATCATTCGCCATCGGCCGGGCGAGAAGAGTTCAATCCCGGAGAAGGGGTTGTGGCGAATGAGCTGGAGGGCCATCAGGAACCCACCGAGCATCGAGACGAACAGAAACGTCAACGATGCGAGGTAGAAGTAGAGGACCAGCTTGCGGTCGACCAGTTTGTCGGTGTCGACGACTTGGGGTTGCAGGGTTTGCGCACTCATGCTTTCGTCGCTCCAGCCGCCGACTGCCGAAACCGGCCCAGCGGGTACAAAATCGCCATCGTCAGCCCAAAGATCAAGTGTTTCACGGCGGCCACCCACCAGGGCAGCACGCTGTTGTCAGTGATCCAGTTTCCACCGCACGTGGCCGGCTGAAGCCACGAGAGAATCCCATAGAAGCCCACCACCCACACCACCAGCGACAAGACCGAAGCCAGTAAGACCCGTCCGAAGAACGACCGGTCGGCGAATTTTCGCATCACGGGCTGGAAGATCGCTCCCAGCACCATCCCCGTCGCCAAGTAGAGGCAGCAGCCAAACGCGAGAATCATCCCGTCGCTGATGGCATGCGTCCCCCCGTCCGCCGTCCCTAGCGACAGCGCCTTTTCGCCCAGCGGGAAGGTGAGGTAGACCCGAATGAGTTGCAGCGGATCTTTCCCCGCCATCGGAGCTGCGATCACGTTGACGAGCAGCGCCACCGACGCGCCCGCGATCCCCAGCACGAAGCCCGAGACCGCCTCATAGGCCGGGTACTCTCCCTGGGGCTGCCAGGGACTGGGACTGGTTTGGAGTTCCGATTCCAGTTGGGCGACCCGCGCCTTCAACTGTTCGAACTCAATCTGTTTCGCCGACTGTTCCATGCTGGACCTCGAACCGTGTTCGCCCTGGGTCAAGTCAACTGTTTCCGAAGTCACTTGGCGTCGCCCGCCTCATCCGCCGCCACCAGCGGGTAGGCCGCCAGACTGCCGGCATCAGGAATCTGATCCGGCAGCGCCCGCCGCCGACCCGAGACGTACAGCACGTACGACACCAAGTCCCAAACGGTGTCCGGCTCCTTCGCCAGGGCCGTCTTGAATTCGGGCATCGGCGTCCCATTGATGCCGGCGTAAATCCTGCGATAGATGTCGACTGGCTCTTTTCCTCCATGCAGCATCCCGGAAGTTAAATCCGCCGCCCGGGTCGGATGCTTCCAGATGTCGACCAGCTTCGACTCAAGGTTGTCTTTCGTCTGTCCCCGGCCATCTTCGCCATGGCACTTCGAACACCCCTTGGACAAAAACGCCTGCTTCCCGCGGGTCACATGCTCGGACGTGAACACAGGTTTGGGGGTTTCGGGATTGACGGGGGTCGCTTCCGCAAGATTCCAGTCGGCGACGATCTCACTCGCCAGACTCTCGATTGTCGCGGGATCAAGTTCCTCTTCGCCTTCCGCCTCAGCCGCGAGCTGGAATTCCAACTCACCTCGGTGCGTCAGTACCAACACATAGTCCACCAAGGCCGACAATTCCCCTTCCGACAGAATGGAAAACGAAGGCATCGACGTCCCGGGGACACCCAGCTTTAGCGTTCGGACCAGATCGGTCCGTCGGGGCTTCGCGCCGTAGGGGGACGAGGTGAACTTAAAAATCCCCCGGCGGTAATCGCGCGGCTTGGGATACATCGTCGCCGCCGCCGGCCCCGCCCCGTCTCCCGTGTCACCATGACACTGCACACAGCGCGACATATAGACATCGCGACCGAGCTTCAACTGGTCGGCCGAGGCTTCCGCGCTCCCGAGCAATTTGGGAGAGGCCGGCGTGCCGCTGTGCCCTTCGAGTGCGGCCCGTATCTGTGCCTGCATCGCGGGGGGAAGTTTCTCAACCTCCGCGCTCGACCGGTACTGCGAGGGAATTGGAGCGATGCGGTCGCAGCCCGATACGAACAGGAATGCGCCCGCCGCGCACAATGTGAGCAGACGAGAGTCCAGCATGGGTGAAGTGCAGGTTCTCAAAGGAGAGTGCGTAAAAAAAGCCCCGCAGGCGCACAACGCACCCCGAGGCTGTCTCAGCTTTTCAGTATCCCGGCGACCCGTCGCGAGCCTCCAGATTCAAGCGCACTATAAAGAGCGGTTCGATTCTTGGTCAAGCAGACGGGTTTTGATTCTCAGAAGTGCGAACACTACACAACGTCCGCCAGTACCGCACGAGCCGCCGCGATCGTCGTGTCGATGTCCGCCGACGTGTGCGCGGCTGACACGAAGTTCGCCTCAAACTGACTGCACGGCAGGTACACCCCCCGTTCGATCATCCCCCAGAAGTACCGTGCGAATCTCGCCGTGTCGCACCGGGCGGCGATCGTATAATTCCGCACCACTTCGTTGCCGAAGAAGAGCGTGAACATGCTTCCAACCCGGGCGATCTGGTGCGGCAACCCCGCTCCCTGCGCCGCCGACGCCAGCCCGTCGCACAACCGCTGCGTTTCGAGTTCCAGTCGCGGATACGGATTGGTCCGTTTCAGTTCCGTCAGGGTCGCCAGGCCACTCGCCATCGCCAGCGGATTCCCCGAGAGCGTTCCCGCCTGATAGACCGGACCGACTGGCGAGACGACGTTCATGACGTCGGCCCGGCCGCCGTACGCTCCCACCGGCAACCCCCCACCAATGATCTTCCCCAGCGTCGTCAGGTCGGGTTTCACGCCAAACAGTTCCTGGGCACCTCCAAAAGCGACCCGGAACCCGGTCATCACTTCATCGAAGATCAACAGCGAGCCATTTTGTCGGCAGAGATCCTGGAGCGCCTGCAAAAACGCCGGCTCGGGTATGACCACTCCCATGTTCCCGACAATCGGTTCGAGAATCACGCAGGCGATTTCCGATCCCCGCGCATGAAACGCCGCTTCCAGGTCGGCGACGTCGTTGTATTCAAGAACGACCGTGTCGGCGGTGCAGCCTGGAGGAACACCGGGACTCGACGGCACCCCCAGCGTCGTCGCGGCACTACCCGCTTTAACCAACAGGCTGTCGACATGGCCGTGGTAACAGCCCGCGAATTTGATGATCACATTTCGGCGAGTGAAACCGCGGGCGACGCGAATGGCGCTCATGGTCGCTTCGGTCCCCGAGTTGACCATTCGGACCTTTTCGATCGACGGAACCGCGTCGATCACCGCCTGGGCGAGCTGCGTTTCCAACCGCGTTGGTGCGCCGAAGCTGGTTCCCTTGTCGAGCGCCGCGCGAATGGCGGCGAGGACGGCGGGATTCTGGTGTCCGAGGATATGCGGTCCCCACGAGCCGATGTAGTCGATCAGCCGATTGCCATCGATGTCGAACAGATAGGCTCCGTCGGCCCGGTCGATAATCAGCGGCTCACCGCCGACACCGCCAAAGGCGCGGGCGGGGCTGTTCACTCCTCCCGGAATGATCTGGCTGGCGGTTTGGAACTCGGTGTGGCTGTGCGAACGGTTCATGCGAACTCGCGGACTTGCTTTTGCGTCGGAAACACTTGAGGATTCAGTGGACCGGATCGCGCGGGCGACACCGGTGGCCGGGACGGCATCGTAGTGTCGTTGAAAATCGCTGGCAAATGGTCGCCCGTCGTGAATCACTGAACACGTCTTTCGCATCTCACCGCCCTCCACCCCATCCCGATGACCGACGCCCCGAAAGTCGTGATCCGCCCCGCCCGGGGAACCGATATTGAATCGCTGCTCGTGCTGATCGAGCCGTTCGTGTTGCAGCGGAAGCTGCTCCCCCGCACGATCGACGAACTGACGCTGCTCCTGTCGAGTTATTTCGTCGCCGACGCCGACGGGCGGATTGTGGGATGTGTGGCGCTGGAGATCTATTCGTCGAAGCTGGCGGAACTGCGGAGTCTGGTGGTCGACCCCGATTTCCAGGGGCAGGGGATCGGCAAAAAACTGGTCTCGGCCGCCGTCGATCGGGCGCGGGACGAGCGAATCCTCGAAGTGATGGCGATCACCTCATCGGACGAGTTCTTCCAAAGTTGCGGCTTCGATTTCACGCTCCCCGGCGAGAAAAAGGCGCTCTTTTTGCAGACGCGCGAGCGATAGAACCCCCCCCGGCCCCGCCGCCGTAGCGTGGGGTTCAACCCACGCGAGCCTCATGCCGCCAGGACGAAAGGCTCGGATTCCCCGGTTCAGCATGAGTCGTGATTGTATGACCATCACTCCCAAGACAATCCAGATCTTTCTGCCCGGCGGTGACCCGCGTGGCATCCGCATCGCCGAGATCACGACCCGTATCGTCCAGGTGATCGAGGTTCCGCGGAGTTTGCTTCACGACTTCCTCCAGATGCCCGAGAGCAATCAAGTGGCGCTCTATTTTCTGTTCGGAGAGGCGGACGATGACAGCGACCCAAAGGTGTACATCGGACAAACGGGCGACTTGCGCGCGCGCCTCGTGAAGCACAACAAGGAAAAAGACTTCTGGCAGCGCGTACTGGTGCTGATCTCCCGCACAAACAGCCTGACGCAGACCCATGCGCTGTTTTTGGAATGGCACTGCCTTCAGGCGACGCGTAAAGCGGGTCGGTACGCCGACCAGAACGGCAACAGCGGAAGCAAACCACACACGCCGGCGCCACTGGAGGCCGACTGTCTCGAGATTTTTGAGACGGGCCACACTTTACTGACAACCCTTGGGTTTCCTATTTTTGACGCAGTCCGTCAGCCTGCCTCAACTTCGGGCAAAGATGAGATACTTTATTGCAAAGCGTCGGGCACCGACGGGCGTGGACTCTACACGGCGGAGGGGTTTGTGGTGCTCGCGGGCTCAATTGGGCGAAAAGCGAATGTTCCCTCGATAATTGGTACGGCGAGCGAGCGGTTCCGCAACAAATTGATGGAGGCTGGAGTGATGCGTGCCGAAGGCGATAAGGTGTGTTTCGAAAAAGATCATCTGTTCGGGTCGCCAAGTTCGGCTGCGATTGCACTCACCGGAAGATCGGCAAACGGTTGGCTCGAGTGGAAGAACAAAGACGGAGTCGACCTGGATTCGCTGAAACGTCAGACGGCGGACGAAACCTCATGATAGTCCCCGATGAACCGACGGTTGGTTTGGTCAAAACGCACATTTCTTGGCCGACAACCGTGCCAAACCCTGCCTGAAAGGCCTTCAAAAGCCAGCCGCAGAGCGCCGCCCCGGGTACGGGGCAAAGAATCTCCGCAGCCCTGAAAGGGCGAGACAACGTCGGGAACTGGTTCGCGAATTGTATTGCCCATTCAAGGCAAGTCGCGTCTTAGGCCGTGAACCAAGGGCGGCGCTGTGCGGCGTTCGCCGCTCCGCTCTGCCCTTGTCTATTGAATCCACCCCCCCGAGCCCAGAGATTCTGGAACTCGGAAACTGGCTTGTGCGAGGGAGGTACAATCCTCGCACAAGCTCCAACCCAACCCCGATTTTGCACACCATGCCCTTGACAAAGAACACAGCCGCTGGGCTATCGGATTTCGCCCCGGTGGGGTTACCGACGGCGGGGCCACCCTGTTAAATTTCGGCACCTTTGGGAATGTCGACTGAGGCCTTGGAACGGAGCATTCGCGTCAATCCCACACGTGGCGTTGGGCTGGCGTGTCTCGCTCCGCCAAGGAGCAGCGCCGCCAGTGCGTGTGTCCCCTCGTGGAGAACATTGGCGGTGATGATCGCGATGACCGCAAGCGCAATCAGGGTCAGAAAGTCATCAGTATTGCCTGCGGGCGAATTGTCAGCCTCCACGATCGGCACTCATTCGTCCGTCGCCCCCCCCAAGGTCACGCTAATTTTGTACTTCTGCTGCAAGTGGGCATGGGCCGTGGCCGCGTTGGGGTCTTTCGGGTACTTCTTGCAGACGAACTGAAATGCCTGAATCGCCGGCTCCTGCTCGCCCGATTCCTCCCGCGTGTAGGCCACCTGCAATAACGCCCAGGCGGCGTACGGCTTGCTGTCCGCCGCGACCTGTTTATAGAGGATGATCGCCTCGGCCGGCTGCTTGAGCTGCCGATGGCACCACGCCATCTGGTTGTAATTCTCGGGGAAATTCTCGCACTGCCGATAGTGTCCGATCGCCTCCTTATACTGCCCGGCGTCGCGGTGCGTGCAGCCCACCTCCCAGCGCCAGCGACCGGCGTTCGCCAGATCGTCCCGCACCAGTTCCTCGTACAGCGCGATCGCTTCCGGCCACTTCTGCGCTCCGCGATGAGCGAGCGCCAGTTCCTGCTTCCAGCGCACCTTGTGTTCGGCATCCTGCCCAAGCAGTTGCAGATAGACCTCAACCGCCTGCGGCCACTTCTGCTGCTCGCGGAAACTGTACGCCACCTGTCCCAGTCCTTCGAAGGGATTCGCATACCGGCGGTACGTTTCGCGCGCCTTGTCGTAGTTCATCTTACCCTTGTACCACACCGCCAAGCGACCGAGCGCGTCGTCGTCGGTCTTGTTCGCGACCACCACCGCCTCATAGGCGGCCGCGACCTGATCGTCGCGGCGGGCGACTGCGGTCAGGTCGGCGGCGAGCAACAGCGTTTGCCGCGCGAGCGTTTTCGCCTCGGGAGTCGTGAGATCCGCCGAGGCGGCCTGCTTCATCCAGGCGATCGCCTGATCGCCCAGCCGACTCCCCTTGTCTTTCGTCTTCGCATCTCCCGTCAGTTCCGACAGTGGCGTCTTCACGTGGTCAAACACCGCCAGCGGCAATTGCGCGGGCAGGTACGTTGTCGCCAGCGTTTTCACCCCGTCATCAAACGCCCCCTCGCGAAACGCGTGTGCCGCGAGCTGCTGGGACGCCTGCTGACAAACACCCACCGAATCCGGAACACGCTGACAATCGAACGTCAGTTTCTTGAGCGCTTCGATCCGAGCCGGGACGTCCATTTCAATGGTTGCCAGATCAACCAGATCGTTGAGCGCATACACAGTGGCGAGGTGCTTCGGGTATTTCGTCACCACCTCCTTGAGCGCGGTCTTGGCTTTTTTCGTGTTGCCGATCTCCTTCTGCGTGCGACCGATGTAGTACGCCGCCGCGACCGCCTGGGGAGAGTCGGGCCAGTAATCGACCACGGTCTGAAAGCCGTCTTTGATCGCCGTGTTCTGCTTGCGGAGCTTCACCTGCGCCAGACTCC
>CAMATH010000141.1 GCA_945860955.1 Planctomicrobium piriforme | reverse complement strand
GAAGCGACTGCGACCCCCGCACCCGAGACCGGATAATGGCAGCGGCCTGAGGCAACTTCTCCACCTCCGTAAACTCGCGCACTCAATCGACGCCTGCGACGAGCGCCGCCGGACCGCGCGCCGACCGCGGGGTTATTGAGCAGTTACTGACGGATCGACCAACACGCTCATGGTGGGCGAACGGGGCGCGACCAGTGGTTCCGGAATCTGGGCCGGTGTCACCGACAACGGTCACGAAGACGACGCTGTGACAGACACCAGCCACCGTTCGCGGATCAACACCGGTTCGAATTCGTTCTCCAGCCGGCATCAAAACATGCCCGGAGCGAACTTCCTGCTTGTCGACGGTTCGGTCCGTTTCGTGTCGGCTGAGATCGATTCGCAACCCGGCCCCGAAATGGGACTGTTCCAGCGGATTGGCTGTATCAACGACGGATTTGACGTCGGCGAGTTTTGACAACGAACCGAGGCAGGGCGACGCTTCGCCCTGGTAGGACTGGCCTCTGACCTAAGTGTTACTCACATCTCCCGCTGGCGAAGCCAGACGCACGATGCGCCTGGGTATTCGGAACACTTCTGTTTCCACCTCAGTGCAATTGGATTTTATCCAGCGAGCGGAAATGGCGAGTGATTGCATCCTGTTCATCCTTTTCATCCTCTTCATCCTGTCAAATTCTTTCCGTCCGTCTGCCCCATTGTCCAAGCCGCACGACCACACATCGCGGATTGGAAGAAGCTTTAGACAGGATGAAGAGGATGAACAGGATTCTTCAACGAATGTCGCGGAAATCCACAGGAATTCCGGATCCGCTGCCGTGGCGTCAATTAGAGATGTATTGTAAAAATCTGGGTTACACTCAGAGACCCGTCCTACGGTGGCTTGTGCTGGATCGCGTCGGAGCGGACCTTTGATTGTTGGCCACTCTCCGCGGCTTGGTTCTCTCGGTTCTGTACTGAACTCCTTTCCCAAAATCGCCTCCCCGGGAGTACCGGCATGCGCCCGTCTCGTCTTCTGCCCCTGTTGCTCGTCCTGTGCGGTGTCGGTTTCATTTCGCCCTCCGCCGCGCAGGCTCAGGGGGTCGAATACATCAAGGCGCACTACACGAAGTACGAATACCGCATTCCCATGCGCGATGGAAAGCGGCTGTTCACTTCGGTCTACGTGCCGAAAGATCAGTCGACCACCTACCCCATAATGCTCTCGCGCACACCTTACAGTTGCCAGCCGTACGGCGTCGACCAGTTTAAGGCCGATCTGGGGCCGTCGCCGCTGTTCGCCAACGACGGGTACATCTTTGTCTATCAGGATGTGCGCGGGCGGTGGATGTCGGAGGGGGATTACGTGAACATGCGGCCGCAGATCCCCAACAAACAGGGGCCGGATCAGATCGATGAGAGCAGCGACTCGTACGACACCATCGACTGGCTGGTGAAGCACGTGAAAGGGAACAGCGGGAAGGTCGGAATCTGGGGGGTGAGTTATCCCGGGTTCTACACCTCGGCGGCAATTATCGACGCGCACCCGGCGGTCGCCTGCGCCTCACCTCAGGCACCGATCGCCGACTGGTTTGTGGGAGACGACTGGCACCACAACGGCGCGCTCATTCTGCCGCATTGCTTCAACTTCATGTCGAAATTCGGACACGCCCGCCCTGAGCCAACGAAACAGTTTGATCATCCGTTCGACCATGGCACACCCGACGGCTACGACTTCTTCCTCCGGATGGGGCCGCTCTCCAATGCTGATGGGGTCCACTTTCAGGGGAAGATCGGCTTCTGGAACGAGATCATGCGGCACAGCACGTACGACGAATTCTGGAAGAGCCGCAATCTGCGACCGCATCTGAAGGACATCCGACCGGCGGTGTTGACCGTGGGAGGATGGTTCGACGCCGAGAATCTGTTTGGAGCCCTGGAAACCTACCGTAGCATCGAGAAGTCGAGTCCCAGCGCCACGAACGTTCTGGTGATGGGGCCGTGGAGACATGGTCAATGGACCCGGGAGCCGTGCAACTCGCTGGGGCACGTCGACTTCCATTCGAAGACCGGTGAGTTCTATCGCGAGCAGATTGAATTTCCGTTCTTTCAGCGGCATTTGAAGGGGAAGGAATACGCCAATAAGCTGACCGAAGCATGGATATTTGAAACCGGAACCAACCGCTGGCGGCAAGAGGCGGCCTGGCCTCCGGCCGCTTCGCAACCGCGCGAGTTTTACCTGCAGGCCGCGGGCGGTTTGAACGGGGACGCGCCGGTCACGACCGATGGCAACGACGACTATCCCAGCGACCCGGCAAAGCCTGTGCCGTTCATCGACTGGACCGATAACAAACTCTCCACCGAGTATATGGTCGCCGACCAGCGCTACGCCGGCCGCCGACCGGATGTGCTGGTGTATCAGACCAAAGTTCTGGGGAGTGACCTCACCGTTTCCGGACCGATTGAAGTCGACCTGTATGTCTCCACGACCGGGACGGACAGCGACTGGATCGTGAAGGTGATCGACGTCTATCCCGATGACTTCCCCGATCCCAAAGAGAATCCACAAAAGGTCCGCCTGGGAGGCTTTCAACAGCTTGTGCGGGGGGACGTCATGCGGGGCAAGTTTCGCAACGGACTCGATCGCCCTGAAGCATTTGAACCAGGAAAACCGACCCGTGTGAAGTTCACGCTGCCCGACATCTGCCACGCCTTCCGCCCCGGACATCGGCTCATGGTGCAGATTCACAGCACCTGGTTCCCGCTGGTTGACCGAAATCCCCAGAAGTTCGTCGACATCTACGCGGCGAAGCCGGGCGACTTTCAGAAGGCGACGCAGCGGGTGTATCGAACGCGGGAGTTTCCGTCGAAACTTGTGCTGCGGGTGGAAGAGTGAGTCGGCCTAAGCTCCCGTCCACAATCAATTTCGTGGATTGCGATCATAACCAGGAGTAGGTAACCCAACGGTTCGACGCCGACGGTTCATTCTTCGTCGTGGTGAAGTATCCCATTGGCGACCCCGGCAGGGGTCAAATCGATTAGCCCCGGGTCGTTGTCGCGTCAGCGGCAACGACCCGGGGTTTGGCGACAACGCGAGAATCGACCCCGGCAGGGGTCGTAGACGATGTGGACGTGAAGAGGGATCTTGGCGATTCAGCGAAATGTGTTTGGGAGGTCGCGCGACGGCGAATGTGACCCCTGCCGGGGTCAAACGCCTTGGCGGGCCGAAACCCCGGGTCTCGATCGCTGCGCGATCGTGACCCGGGGCTAATCGATTTGACCCCTGCCGGGGTCGCCAATGGGCTTCCAAGCGACGATTCGCTGATCGACAAGTTTCTTTAACGGGCGAAGCCAAGGGATGCGACGACGGCTGCGCCGCGATGCACACAATAAAATCACGCTTTTGATTTTGGACAGGTGCTAAGAATTCCTGAACTGTTCAAGTCAGTTGCCCGGGGGGCGGACATTTTCGCCCCCCGGGGGATTCGAAACCACGATTCGGGGAGTTACTTCTTGAGCATTTCCTTCACTTCCGCCACTTCCTTTCGAAGAAGCTGAATCTGTTCCTGCAGTTCTTTCAGCGAGTGGTGCAGTTCGGCGCCGGGTTGACCGGGGACGAAGCTGAAGGCTGCCCCGGGGAGACCGCCATGAAGCTGGGCCGCGTGGGCTTGCGCGACTTTCGCCGCCTTCATTTTCAGCTCCTCCGACTCGGCCATCAGCCGTTGGGCCTCGTCATGCTTCCCCGCCTCCTTCATCGCCTGTGACGCCCGGACCAGAGCCGCCGACTTGGCATGCAGTTCGCGGACGGGGCCGCCGACCGCTTCAAAACCCGCGATCTCCATGCCATGGAAACCGGGTACGTTGATGCGAATTCCCGGAATCCTCGCCGTCACCGGGCCCCCCTCTCCTTCAATGAAACTCCAAACCTGCGCGTGGGTTTGCACGTCGACGAGTTTCCGCTCAACGTCTTCCGTTGCTTGTTTCAATTTCTGTCGTGCCTTTGAAAGCAGCTCCCCTGTCAGCTTGGATTCAATTTCCCGACGTTCTTCAGACAACGCCTCCAGCTTTCGCTTCAGTTCCTGAACCTCTTTGTTCTCCGGTCCGCCAACGACTCGTGCCTTGATCGTCTTGCGGATGTGTCCAGGAATCTCCGTCGGACCGACCATTAAGACGTCGATTTCCCCTGCAGGTTTTCCACCGGGAACGTGGAACTGGAATTTCCCCAGCGGACCATGTCCCTCCAGCAGTCCGCGAATCGCCTTGCTGGCACTCCGTTTCGCTTCAGCCTCGGCCTGCTTTCCGTCCTTTTCCAGCGCGTCCGCCTGGGCGTTCAACTCGTCGGCGACTTTGTCGAGAGCCTTCTTCGCGTCTTCGCCGGGAACTCCGTTGTGCATGATGGAAATGGACCGAGTCGACGTCACAACCTTTCCCGGTTTTCCGTCCGCTCCTCCGCCGGCCTGAATTTTGATGACCTGCGGTTGGCTCCCCTCTTCATCGGAGAGGATGATCAATTCCCGTTCGACACCGTCGGCGTTGACCAGTTCCAATTCGCCATCGTCGAGAAGGGCCACGTCAAATTGTGTCACGTCTTTGATTTCGACATCGGTTTTCGCTCCGTCGATCTCGACTGGCTGACCATCGACAACAACCTTGACCTCAACTTCTGGCTTCGGTGCATCCTGTCCATCGCCCAGAGACCACGTCGCCAACACCGCCACCAGCGCCACACATGTCAATCCAGTCGCCACGGCTTTCATTCGAGTTCACTCCTCAATCGGTACACAAAGGGAATTTTCAGAAAGTGACCGCAATCGTGTTGCCAGTCACCACGTTCTTCACACACCATTCGGGTCTCACAAACTGACCCGATTCTCGGCCGCCGGTCCTTCGACGACTTGCTCCACGTCGATCATCCGCAGAATGACCCGGCGTGTTTGAAACAGGGTCGCCGATGACCCGCGGATCCGTCGAATCCGCCGCTGAACCTCGTCCGGCACGTCATGCTGGTCGAGTAGCGGGGCCATTTCCAAAAGCTCCCGCTCCAGATCGCGGAGTTCGCGTTCGATCGAGATCAGGAGTTGCGAGTTTTCGTCCCCCGCGGCCGGACCGGCGAGTTCGGGTTGTGGGGTGCTTTTGGCTTGATCAGACGGATCGGTTTGGTTGGTCTGCTCCGACTGATCCGCGACCTGCATCACTTCCGACGCACAAGCGTCCAACGATTCCAGGCTGAATTTGGGAGCGACCAGCGCCAACAGAGTCACCGCCGCTGCGCAAACCGATGTTGTCCACCGACTGGCCGAGAGTCTCTCAACACGTTGCGTGGGTGACCCGTCTTGCAGCAGCGTTTCCACCCGGGCGGCCAGTCCCGAACGTCGACCCGTCGCGGCGAGAGACGCAGCTTCGGTGTTGGGTGAATGCCGCCAACCCGCGACTTCCGTCAGACAGCGGGCGAGTGCCAGCGGAGTCCCTGTCTGGTTCACCGCCCACGCATCGCTCAGAAACTCCGCGGACTTCTGCCATTCCCGTCGCGCGAGGTGATTCAACGGCTGGAACGCGAGACACGAACAAACCAGCCGACTGACAGACAGCCAGACGGCGTCACCCCGCACGAGGTGCGCCAGCTCATGCGCCAGGAGCGTTCGCAGCTCGGCGGAATTCAATTCGCGTTCGGCCCGTTCGGGCAGAATGATCGTCCAATTCCAGACGCCAAGGGCGGCCGGTTCGGGTTCTTCGTCGGACGTGAGCAACTGCACGTCGGGGCAGTGGGGAATCTGATTCCGAAGTTCGGTGAGCAATTGAAACGCCAAGCCGTCAGTGACCGGAACACAGTTCGCCAGCCGATTCCGCAGCAATTGCGACTGCCACAGAGCCTGTGTCAGTCCCCAGGCGATCGCGGCGGCGACAGCGAGAATCAAGCCGCAACCGAGCCAGTACAGGTGAGGTGCCGCCCGGTCCGCTTCACCGGTTCCCGCCGGGGCGGTTTCCGCGGCCCGTTCGGTGGATTCGAGTTCCACGGAATCCGCGAATAGGGGAGGCAATTCCAGGCCGTTCGCCTCGACGATCTTCAACTCGTAGATCGCCGCCGACTCGTTGGATTTCTGGGACGTGGCCCGTGGGATCGCCTGGCGGATTTCTGGCGGGGTGATCCAGAGTTGCGGATCGACACTGTCGTTCCCGGCGACTTGGGAAGTGATTTCACTCCCGTCGCACGACGTGGACTCTGTATCGCGCAGATTGAGAACGAAGTTTGTGGTGATGGGAGGAGCCCATACCGCCTGCAATCCGCTGGTGAGCAGTCCGCCGACGAGGGCGGTCTTCCAGAGTGTTTCGCGCGTGCCGTGATCGGCGACGCGAAACAGTTTTAGGGCCACCCACAATCCACCAATCAGCAGCGTGGAGTGGATCAGGTAGGTCACGCCCCAGGACAATGCCGGCAACAGCCAGGCCGAGAGTTCAGGCGTCATTTTGATCCTCCCGTTCCCGTTCTTGAATCAGGGCTTTGAGTCGGGACAGTTCTTGGGGAGAGACATCGCACCCGTCGAGCAGATGGCTCACCATCATCGTGACATCCCCCGCGAACAGTCGTCGGGCGAGATCGGTGACCATCGATCGGCTGACCTGCTCTTGCCCGAGAGCCGAGCGGTAAATGAATGCCTTGCCGACAGCGCGGTGGGCGACCTGCCCTTTCCGTTCCATCTTCCCCAGCATGGTGGCGACCGTGGTGTAGGCAAGTTCGCGACCATCACTCGCCAGATCGTCACGCACATCCCCCACCGTGGCCTCCCCCCGGGTCCAAAGCACGTGCATGATGGCCAACTGCAATGTCGCGAGTTGGGACTGACTCATTCGTCACCGTTCCTTTCTTGATCGCGTTCGTCGTCACGTTGTGCGACGCTACCAACCAGTACCTGCGGTACGTTCAGGCGAGCGGCTCTGTGTCACGACTGCGTCCGTGAGATGTCTTGAGACACCCGGACCTGCAATTAGTTCGTCTGGTGGCGTTGAATCTTTCTGCCGGGTTTTTCTTCCGACAGTCGCCTGCGGTTTCGATGGTCCCCCGCGAGAACGCAACGTTTCACCAACGACGCGTTCCCCGGAAAGAACGCAGACCGGGCCACTCCAGATCACTACTACCAGAGTAAGAGGATACTACTACCACAGTAGAAGTGGTGTCAAGAGTGGAATTCGCGT
This sequence comes from Planctomicrobium piriforme, assembly GCA_945860955.1. GTDB lineage: Bacteria > Planctomycetota > Planctomycetia > Planctomycetales > Planctomycetaceae > UBA10511. Next base: position 14,265 of record CAMATH010000141.1, on the reverse strand, counting down.
GTTTTTTTAACGGCCCGCTAAAGAGTCTTTCCCTGTCAAAAGTGCGCCCCGTGAACGCATGCCTTCAAGCGGAGCAATACAGAATCCATTGCGAGTTTGGCTGATTCCTTCGGCACAGCGCGTCGCCGCATTATTCGGCAGACTGCGCCAGTCGTTCGATCCACTCCTGAACCTGCAGCCCATCGTGGTAGGTCGCCCCAGCGGGGACCGCTTGCTCACCTCGGGCCACCCGACAGAAGCAGCGTAATTCCTCGGCCATCATGCCCGTGGGGGAACCAGCCCCCGCCCGGATCTCAAGCGCCATGGGCCAGCTCGCCTGCTCGGCCCAAAGTTCGATCGGACGGGGATTGGGGGAGATTCGTGCCATCCACCCGTCGCCAAACACCTCCATCCGATCAAACCCCCGGGGAGCCATTCCCGGAGGAGTCAGATACGACGCCGCGAAATTCGCGACTGGCCCATTTCGCCAGCTCAGTCGAGCCGACGCAAGGTCAATCTCTCCGTCGGCGGTCCGGTGGTAGGTGGCATTCAACAAAGCCGGTTCGGCACGTCCCACCAGGGATTGGACCGCGTAGAGATCGTGGACCATGGTCGCGACCAACGGGTTCTCTCCCGGGAACTGCTTCACAATGGTCGCGGGACGATGGCGCACGCAGTCGATATAAGACAAACCGCCACGTCTCGAGACCTCGTCGCGCAACTGCTGGAATTCGCTGTTGAACAACACGATGTGCCCCAGCATCAGATTGCGGGAATCGGGGGCCACGCGGTCCATCAGACTGCGGGCCGAGGCCAGATCGGGCGCGATCGGCTTTTCCAGCAACACGATCTTGCCCGCCGACAGGAGTTTTCGCGTGACCGGCACATGCTGATCGGTGCCACACGCGACCACCCACGCCTGCGCTTTCGACTCCTCAATGGCCCGATCGAGGTCGGTCCAACCCGGAACGCCTGGCAATTCATCCATTGCCGCAGCGAGACTCTCTGTCCGCCGCGCCACAAGCGCCCCCAGTTTGGCTTCCGCCAGTCCATTCAACGTGTGCGCATGCAGTTTGCCAAATCGTCCCAGTCCGACGACACCAACAGTGACCGTGTTTGAGGCAGTTTTTGACTTCGACATGGGACTCGTGGACAGGGAAAAATGAGTGCGGCGGATTCCGGGCGGGAGCGTCTGGAGACACTAACGATGCGGCACAGACTCGGCTACATCGCGCAGAATTCCGATTCTTCAACACTTTGGAGACCCAGTCGCTTCATCTTTTTGTACAGTGTGGTGCGATTGATCCCCAACCGATCAGCGGTTTCCTGGCGATTCCAACCGCTGGCCGACAGTGCTTCGAGGATGATCTCCCGTTCCGGGTTGTTAAGCGCCTTTCGCAGCGAATTCGCACCGGTTCCTTGCCAATGGGGAGGGGCGACATTCGACGTATTGATCACCGATTCGGGAAGGTCATCCAATCCGATCCGCGAATTTCGGCACAGCACGACCCCACGTTCCACGACGTTGACCAATTCCCGCACGTTGCCCGGCCATCCATAACCCGCCAACGCGTTCATCGCCTCGTCGGTGAAGCCCTCAATTTCACGTCCCATCTCACGGCACGATTTCTCGCGATGGAATTCCGCCAGGAGCGGAATATCCCCCTTGCGCTCGCGGAGCGGCGGTTGCACCACCGTGATGACATTCACCCGGTAATAGAGATCCTGGCGGAACTCCCCCCGCCGGACTTTTTCTTCAAGATCCGCATTCGTGGCCAGGATGACCCGCACATCGACCTTGTGTGTTTTGCTGCCGCCGACAGGTTCAAACTGCCGTTCCTGCAACACCCGCAATAGCTTGACCTGCAAACTCGGTGTCGCGGTTCCAATCTCGTCGAGGAAAATCGTACCGCCATCGGCCTGCAGGAATTTCCCCGGACGATTCTGGGTGGCCCCCGTGAAGCTACCGGCGACATGACCGAACAGTTCGCTTTCGAGCAACGTGTCCGACAGCGATCCGCAGGCGATCTCCACAAACGGTTTGTCGGCTCGCGCGCCGAGCTGATGCAACGCCCGGGCGGTGATCGACTTTCCGGTGCCACTTTCCCCCAGGATGAGTACGGTGCTTTTCGTGTCCGCGACGCTGCGAATCGTCTCGAACAGTCGCAGCATCTTGGAGTCGCCACCGACGATCTCTTTCACCCCCACGACACCAGCATGGGTTTGCGCGGTTTGGCAGAAATCGACGGGGACTTTTCGTTTCCGCAACACCCGTTCGAGACAGTCCCTCAAATCCGTCTCGTCGACCGGTTTGCAAAGGTAATCGCTGGCACCCGCCCGCATCGCCGCGACGGCGCTGGAAATCGATCCGAAACCGGTCAGCATGATGAACGCCGACTCCGGTGCCACCCGACGGACATGCGCCAACACGTCCAGTCCGTCCCGGTCGGGCAGACCCAGGTCGCAGACAATGCCGTCGAAGAGGGTGTCGTCAATCCGCCGACAGGCATCTCGCGCGGATCGCGCCGTCTCCGTCCGGTAACCCATCTCCCTCAGAAACTCCGCCGTCGTTTCCAGAACATCCAGATCGTCTTCAACAAGCAGTAATGAACCCAGTGGCATGGCAGTGATTCCGATGGTGACGATTCCAGCAGGTCTGGTGGGCTTGCGTTTACTTCAGCGAATGGGAAGAGGAGAGAAGCCGGGCTGGTTGTTCAAACATAGGTCATGGTTGCGAATGGTCAACATGCCCGTGGTGATTTCGCATCAATCTCAAACTTGAGCAAATCGTGATCCCGTCGCGCCAATTGACTCATCCCCGCCAGTCGGTTAATCCGATACATGCCATACGCGGTACCGATGGAATCGAATCGGCCGTGTTTCGCCGATTTTCGCTCGCAAGTCGATCCACAGGTGCCGTCGTGTTCATCCATCGCTCACTGGCCCTCGTCGCATTGGCAACCACACTTCTTTGCGGCTGTCAGATGAATCGGGCGGGAAAAGGGGCGGCGATCGGGGGAGCGCTGGGAGGAATCGCGGGAACGGTCATCGGCCATCAGACGGGCCATGATCTCGCCGGTGCCGCGATTGGTGCCGCTAGCGGTGCCGTGGCCGGTGGATTGATCGGCAACGCTGCCGACGCGCGGGCCGAGCGGGACGAAGCGGTCGTCACCGCCGCCCACTTCACCGCACAGCACGAAGCGTGGAACCAGGCGGTTCCCACCACGGATGTTCTCCAAATGGTCGATAGCGGTCTCGGCGACGACGTGATTATCAACACCATCCGCGAACGCGGTTCACGATTCGACGCGAGTCCGGAAAATCTGGTCTATATGAAAAGTCGGGGAGTGAGTGACGCGGTGATCCGAGCGCTTCAGACGCATACCGTTCCGTACCCGCCATCGAGTGTCGCCATGGATGTGTCGGGAGACTTCGTGAGCGATCGGTGATAGGTAGCCGACCACGAACACTTTCGCGGTTTGTGAAATCACGCGGTAAATAATAAAGTATTCACGGCCGGATGGCAGGGGGCACCCACATAACGGGATCGCATTTTCCGCTGGTTCGCCGGCATGGGGACAACTTGCGCGACCGCCGCGAACCGGGTCAGCGGGGCGATCCTCTCGTCCGCCAAGCGGCACTGCTTGACCAACACGATCGCGCGAAGAGATTCCAGCAGGGCGCCTGGGGCGGACATGCTGGACTCTCTTGCCCCTCGGGAACTCGTCGTTGGAGAGGCGTTCCGCGGCTCGCCGAAACGGACTGCAGGCGCCGATCGGAAGCGCAGACCGACAGCCAGTTCCTCTTCACCACTTGTCCAGAGACGCGACGACAAGTCGTCCTGGGGAGCGTCAAGTTCGGCAAGTTGGTTGGATACTCTGTGGCTGAAAATATTGGAATTCCGGCACGACACTTGCGTATCCTTCCCCATCGGAATGTTGCGGTGGGTCCGATTTGGCAGTCTCCCTGAGTCCAATTGGATTTTTCCCAACATTGAAACTACTACTGGCGTAGTAGTCCTGTCTGGTTGAGTACCCAACGACTGCTTTGGCAGTCTTTACCCATTTTCTCAGGAGTTGCTGAATCATGAATCCAGTCAAGCGGAGTGGCCCCTGGCTGTTCGGTGCGGTCGGCATGGTTTGCCTGACCATTTCGGCGGTTTCGTGGGCTCAACGCGGGGCATCTGGCCCCGCGCCGATCGACCCCCAGGCGCTCGCCGCCGCCAATAGCCTGTCTCACGCGTTTCGCGCCGCTTCGCAAAATGCGCTGCCTGCGATTGTCTCGATCGAAACCCGCGGCAAGGCGGTTTTGGCCAAAGGGGGGGAAGTTCCCGGCGACGCGTTGAAGGGAACCCCTTTTGAAGAATTGTTAAAACAGGATCCCCGGTTGCGTGAATATTTCAACGGTCGGGGCAATCGAACCCCCGCCCCCCGTTCCCAGGGAATGGGTTCGGGTTTCATCGTGGATGCAACCGGCATCATTCTGACGGCGAACCATGTCATTGCGGATGCTGAAACCGTCAAGGTTCGTCTGGCGGATGGTCGCGAATACATCGCGACCGACGTGAAGACCGACCCGAAAACCGACTTGGCGATCGTGAGGATTCAGCCCGAAGATCGACTTCCCACGATTCCGCTGGGGAACAGTGATGAAATCGAGGTCGGGGACTGGGTTCTGGCGATTGGCAGCCCGTTTGGTCTCGACGCGACGGTGACGGCGGGAATCATCAGCGCCAAGGGACGCGGACCCGACATCACGGAACGGGAGGATTTCCTGCAGACCGACGCGGCGATCAACCCCGGCAACAGTGGTGGCCCGCTGATCAATTTGAAGGGAGAGGTCGTCGGAATCAATACGGCGATCTCCTCACGCAGCGGTGGAAACGACGGTGTCGGTTTCACGGTTCCGGCGAATCTGGTGCGGTGGGTCAGTGATCAACTGATCGCCCATGGCGTAGTGAAGCGGGCCTACCTGGGAATCGCGATCCAACAAATTGACGACAAACTGTCGCGACAATTCCACGTTCCCGTAGGGCGCGGTGCCCTGGTGACCGACGTGATGCCCAAGTCCCCTGCCGCCGAGTCGGGACTGGAATCTGGGGACCTTGTCCTCAAATTCAATGGGAAAGAGATTCGAGGAACCCGGGATCTGCAGGGGGTTGTCGAACGCTGCGAAGCCGACGGCACCTATCCCATGCAGATCATTCGCGACTCCAAAGAAGTGACCCTGAACATTTGCCTGAAGGAGATGCCGAAAAACTTCTCGCTGAAGCGACTTCCGAGTGGCAGTGGTGACGAGTCCGAGTCGTCCCAACAAGAGAAACCCGCTCCCGGTAAGTTCTCGGAGTTGGGGCTTCAGGTCGATGCCCTGAGTGCCGACGTGGCGAAGCAACTCGGTTTCCGCGAACAGACGACCGGCGTCGTCATCACGGGAGTTGACGACGACAGCCTGGCGCAGCAAGCCGGGTTGCGTGAAGGGATGGTCATCGAACGGGTTGGCCAGCAACGGGTCACAACCGCCGATGAATTCACGCAGGCGGTCCAAGGGGCCGACCTGACCAAGGGGGTGTTGTTGCTGGTGCGAACCGCTCGCGGTGGCAGCTTCATCGTTTTGAAAATGTGAGCGAATGACAATTTGGCAGTGACGGTGTGACTGCCCGTTTCAGCCGCGGCGAGATTTGGGAATTCCCATGGCTCGCCGCGGTTTCTTTTTTGGCAATTCGCAGGGGGACTCGAATCACTCGAAGAGCGAACGACTAAAACTCCCCGGGAACCTCCGTTACCTGTCGTCGCGACGTAATTGGTGACGCCGAATTCCGAATTGGGGACACCCACTCGATCGGAAGGAGACTGGTAGACCGCGATTTTTGTGCGGGCCGCGGCTTCATTCGCGGTCATCGGCGACGCGGGAGTGCCGAAGTTGGGTGCTGTCTTGAAGTCGATCAGGTTGTACAGATTCGCCCCCTCAATGTACGGCAGCAGATGCGCGTGGGCCGAGAAGACATAGGGGAAATTGAGTCTCCCCGGGGGATAGCAGCGGAGGGTGCTTTCGTAGGCGTGCAGCGCCAGCCCGATCTGCTTGAGGTTATTCCGGCACTGGGTGCGCCGCGCCGCCTCGCGTGCCTGCTGGACGGCGGGCAACAGCAGCGCGACCAGGATGCCGATGATCGCGATGACTACGAGAAGTTCTATGAGCGTGAACCCGCTCGCGCGCCGTCGCGGGGGGGGAGAAACGTGGCAACATAACGAGAAGATCCGGAAATATGAGTGTGTCCGCCGACCGCGAACGGGGGCGGAATTTGGAATGGCCAGGAGTCGCGGTCGGGCGCACGGGGGCAGAAGGGAGCGGCGCGGAATGACACGCTGACAACGGGTCAGCAGACCAGCGTTGTGGAGAGCGAGCCAGCGACCCGTGTCAGCGTGTGATCACGAGCCGCGCCGACTGCCGACGACACGCAAGAAACATCTCACGCGCGTCTGGGACACGAACCGGCGACAAAGAATGAAAGCCCGGGTCTACGCGCACCGTGGAGGTGGCACTGGTGGCCGGCGCGCGGACAATCCCAAAAGGGGATCGGAGTGAGGGACGATCGGCCCTGCCGACGGATCCAACTGAGCCACGACAACGACTGTCGGAGTGTGGGACCAGGTGATCGCCGACCAGTGCCAGTGGACACCCTGGCATGACAGAGCGGCCGAGATCAGCACCACGCCTGAACCGGTCGGGCGGCGAGTCGCCGGTTTGTGCGCTGGTTTCTGGCACGCGGTGTTCATTGCTGGCGGAATGTGCTCGGAAGCGGTCCGCTCACAATTCGCGCAGTCTGAGGAATCGGTCGCCGTCGCACAGGTCGACGTCTCACAGTGTGCCCGCTTCTCGCGACGTTTGGGTGTGCGGTTTTGAGTGACCCGCTCCGCCGCCTCTTGACCGGCGGCGACGACCACGAACGGGGGCGGTTCGACTCGATGCGCCTCGGCCCAGGCGACTTTTTGAGCGTTGGTGAAGCAGCAGCAGCTCTTCCAGCACTGATCGGCCGATCGGCAGCCACAAACCCGGTGTTGACACGGAAACGGCCGCGAGAGGTCCTTCTTGCCGCCAGAGCCCGGAACCGCGGGAAGCGGGAGATAGGTACACAACATCCCCGCCAGCACCGCGAGGCATAAGAGCCTGCGGGCGTTCGCACTCCAGAAATTGTGCCGCCGGGGTATCTGTCGCATGGACCTGTTTCGGAATCGACCGAACTCCAACCCGGCTCGCTCTCCACGGGAGGAGTATATACAGGCCGCGCAGAAAAATGCGACAGACCGGTGGGAGTTCTGTCCGAACGATTCACTCTGCAATCGGGGGCAGGAGCCCATTACCGTCTGGATTTTGCTTTCGATTCAATGACAAACGATTCGGGCGGCGATACCATCGGATACACCGACATCCAGGGAACATCGGAGGGCTCTCGACGGCGACATGTTCCCTTGTCGCGCGCTGATCCAATCGAATCCAAACCCCCGGGGAGTCGACTCGCGAAATGTCCATTCCCAGTGCTCAACACCGCGACGCATCGCGGAAACGGTTCGGTTGGAAGACGCTCGTCGCCCTGGGAATACTTGGGGTTCCCCGGCCAGCGGTGGCGTGCATGGGCTGCACAGATGCGGCGATGGACTTTCTGTTTCCCTGGGTTTGGCCGATGTCGATGGCCCTGCTGGCCTGGCTGGCGGTTGGATGGTGGCGCTGGACGACCTTAAGCGCGATCACCGCTGCCGACGCCACCGAACCGGGACGCGCCAACCCCAACGCAATCGTCATGTTCTCGTGCGCATTCGGCGTGGCGATGGTCGTCGGCGTGTTGTTGCTCCTCCCGTACACCGGACTGATGGGGCTGGTCTGTATGGCCTGGCTCGTGTTTCTGATGTGGTCATTGACGCGATCGTTTCGGCGGCAGAACTGGCCCAGCGCCAGTCGGCTGTTTCATCGAATGAACCTGATCTGTCTGGTGTTGGCGTTCCTTGTCGGAGGAGCGGGCTGGGTCGTTGGCAGTCGCCCCGAGGCCGCGGTTGAGGCGCTGCGGATCGGTCCCCACAGCGATCTGGTGATCCCCTACGTCCTCAAGGCGGGTGATCAGTCCGTCCCCGCGTTGATCGCGGCAATCGACGACGCGTTTGACCGGTTGAACGAACCGTTGCAGCCGGGGCAGATCGTTCCCTACGTCTGGTGCCTTACGCGGATCGGTGGCCCCGACGCCGACGCGGCGCTGTCAAAACTTCTCGAAACGCGAATCCATGACACTGCGCATGGCGACGGACGCTGGCAACTGGTTGTCGCCTGTCTGATCGCCGAATCGGGTGGAGCGGACGCTGTGCCGCCGTTGAAGCAGCTCTACGATCGGGAACCAGACAAGGGGCTGCGACAGATCGCACTCGGCGCGCTGGCCCGCACGGGGAGCCGCGCCGGAGCGTTGTTCGCCATCGATCATCTGGTCGAAATGGTTCCGGACAATTTCGATGGAGAATCGACGATTCACCCGGTGACGGCGGGAGTCGTCGAAGTGATCGCCCGCATTCTCGCTGGCACCCGAGATCTCCGCCTGTTGAAAACCGTCGAACTGTTCAACGAAGGCCCAGGTCGCAGATCGATGTTCGGCCTGCCGATGAACCGACCTTCGGCCGATTCATCGGCGGAGCTGCCCTCCGACGTACTCGCCGACTCGCTGATTGACTCCATTCAGCAACTCTCGACTGAGGATCTTCAGGCTTTGCGAGACGCTTGGGAACACATCTTGGCAGACGTCAAAACGGAATCGTAGGCGTCCGAGATTTCCATCGTGAATTGGCGGAGCCGCCAGGGTCACCCTTCAGTATCGTGTGGTCGGGTCGCGATCGGGCCACTCATTGCGCGATCCTCCGGCCCATCAGAAGTCGCAGGAATCACGGTGTGATTCCCAAACGCCGTGTCCAACGCTCGACGTAGTTCGAATCCAACGCGGTGCCTGCGTTTCGCACAATACCGTGGATGTCTTCGAGATCTTTGGCGCGGCCCGAGAGCCGTTTCAGAACAACCAGATCTTCGGGTGAACAGACTTTTCTCAGGCGACCCGCGATGGGCAATGCAATCGAACGGTCGAGAATCGATTGAGAGAATTCCACAGGAACCAGCAGCAGGTCAACCGGTATCAACTTCGCTTCACCCGCCGATTCGATCACGAGGGGAATTCGCAAAATCGCCAACGATGGCGGGAGTGGCAGGATGTGGGGATTCTGGACAATCGCGGGATCGGCAGCCAACAGATGCTGCAACTTCGTCGCGTCGCTGAGATCGCCCAGAATCGCCATGTCGAGATCGTAGGTTGTTCTGGGATCACCCCAGACCGAGACGGCCAGTCCGCCGACGAGGCAATGCGAAATCCCATTTCGGTCCAACACCGCTTCGATCGCGTCGTAAACGCGATAAAGTTCCATTTCACTCGGTGGTTGCGGATTCACGCGCCCCCCTCCATTTGGACTCTCGCGAGGCGGCGATTCGCTTTGCGAACAGCCGTTCTAATTCCGCAGGCGACGCGGTGGGATGCTGGTGTCGCAAACCGGCGAGCGCCAGTTCCCGCGAAATCCGCAACAACTCCAGATACCGCTGAATCTTCCGCTCCACCATTTCGCGACTGAGACCGTAATGCTCCAGGGTCAGAGGAAGTCGCGGCGTGGCGTGTGTCATGTCCTCTGTCGACTCAATCGGGCCACTCATTGCGCGATCCTCCGGCCCATCAGAGTCAGCAGTCGGGCGGCGGCCGCCGTGGCGAATGTGCTGTCGTTGATGTGGGCGTCGATTTCCTCGACGGCGACCGCGCCGGCCGATTCGCGAATCGCGACGTAAAGGGCCGCGCGCGCGGCGGGATCGTCGAACGGCTGTCCCGCGCGATCGATCGCCGAGATTCCCTGTTTTGGTAGGAGAATCGTCGTCGGCCCGGTCGCCTGCGACACCTTGTGGCCGATCTCACGTCCCAACTGGCGATTCTCTTCGAGCGTCGTCCGCATCAGTGTCACGGTGGCGTTGTGCTGGTAGAACAGGCGGTCTTGGAACTTCGTCGGCACGGTGTCGCGCGGTCCGAAATTCACCATGTCGAGCGCCCCGACCGAGATCACCTGGGGAACTCCGCGCCTGCCGGCGGCGGTCAGACGGTCTGGCCCCGCGCTCAAAATGCCCCCCACCAGTTCGTCCGCCAGCTCGGTTGTGGTGATGTCGAGAACGCCCGCGATCAAACCGTCGGCGATCAGCGATTCCATCGCCTGCCCGCCATTCCCGGTCGCATGAAACACCAGAACTTCGTATCCCGCCGCTTCCAGAATCTGGCGGGCCTGCGTGACACAGGGGGTGGTGACTCCAAACATCGTGGCAGCGACCAGGGGGCGATCCACTGCGGGAGCATCCGCCTGCAAGCCCTGCGGAGGGGCGAACCGCACCGTGCCCGCCATCGCTCGCGCTCCCTGCGAAAGAATCAACCGACTGACGCGGTTGATTCCCACAATGTCGACGACGGAATTCAACATGCAGATGTCTTTGTCTCTCACCCAGGGACGCACCTGACTTGACGCCAGCGTGCTGATCATGAGTTTCGGAACACCAAGGGGGAGTTCACGCATCGCCGCCGTCGCGATCGTCGTGCCGGCGGAGCCTCCCAGTCCCAGAACTCCGTCGACCGACCCCAATGCGTGCCATCGCCTGGCGAGTTCCGCCGCTCCGCGGGAAGCTGCCTCGATTGCCCTGCCCCGGTCATTCTTCCGCTGGATCTCGCCGAGTTCCACGCCAGCCGCCGCGAAGAGCGATTCGCGGGGAATGTCGGCGGGAACCGTCGGCACTCCCAGGCAGCCGGCATCGACCAGAACCGTCTCGACCCCCAGAGCGATGAGCTGGTCACGCACAAACGCCGCTTCGAGTCCTTTGGTGTCGAGGGTGGCGAAGATGAGAACGGGCATCGGCGGATGAGATTCGGGCGGTTGTCGGTTGTTCGGGCTGACCCACAGGGTGCGCCCGGGTTCGGAGACCCGCCGATTCTATCGCGTACCGGAAGTTTCGATCAGCGTGCGAAAAGTCCGAATCAGCGCCGTGTCGGGAAGCTGGTGGCGCTTCGCGATCAACTCGCACACGGCTTCGATGGGAAACCCGGGCAGCGCGCGGCTTTGTGAGACAACCACGTAGCCAGTTCGCGGATCGAGGATCAGAACTTCCATTCCCTCGTTTCGCCAGCGCCAGAGTTCGCCAACCTGGAGTGCCTGATAAATTGGCAGCCGCGGCACCACGCGCTTCGTCACTTCGACTTCAATCGCGAGATCCGGGGGGGGATCGATTGTCAAATCAATCTGGTCGCGAGTTCGAATGCGACTCTCGCTTTCAATCCAGTAGCAATTGTCTGGCTCGAGTCCGCGCCCGAGGTCGGCACGCTGAAACGTCGTCGACCGTCCGTTGCAGACATCAATTCCGCAGGCGATCGTCCATTCATCAACGAAACGCCCGAGCAAATGACTCACCCGTTCATGTCCATGGCTGGGCGACATGATTTCCATCATTCCGTCAGAATACGTCAGTCGGAGTCCATCGTTCTCCGATGCGGCCCGTGAACAGACGTAGGCGTCCCACGAGACGCCGTGCATTACGGCCGATTCATCGAACGACAGAACCGCCTGACTCATGGCTGGGCCGCCTCCATCGCGAGCTTTTGAAAAGTGTTCTTGTAGCCGGCATTCACCTTCCTGCTGGCCCGACGGAGCTTGTCCTTGCGACTGTCGTCCTCAACCGTCGAAATGCGGATTGAGGCCCCGTCGATCGTCAATTCCAGAGGCTGTTCTGGATCAATCTTCGGGAGATCCAGAATCGGCCGATCGATCACAAGGACCAAACTGTTGCCGTGCTTGACGAGGATTTTGATCATGGAATCGCGCTCTGGAGCAGTGTGAGACGGACAATACCCAGTCAATCCCCCCCCGCGAGCAGGTCCGTCCACGAATTGACGTCGAGCAGGCGGACGGCGAGGCGTTCGAAGACGGCCGGCTCGGTGATTGTTGCGATGGACCTGCGAATCTTGACCGGCGGCTTGCCGAAGCGCTTTGTCCCCTGGACCAACAGGATCCGGCGAGCTTCTTCTTCGCGTCCTTCCTCGCGTCCTTCTTCGCGACCCACTTCGCGTCCTTCTTCAAGACCCGCTGCGCGACCCTCTTTCAGAATCGCCTGGTACGTGACAGATTCTTTCATCGAACGAACTCCCTGCAAAAGTTGATTGACGATTGCCTGCTCATATTCTAACCCCATCAGAACGTACGTGGCAGTCCACAGCGACGCGACGTCGGCGTGATTTGCCTCACGCTGAAACCGGGACGTCATTTCGTCAATCAGCCGCTGCAATTCGGGACGAGCAACCTTCGTCAATGGCACTAGCGGAAGCGTGCCGATCCCCCCTTCTAGAAGCGACTCGGGCGAGAGTTCCCACAACCGTATGACGGTGTATTTGAACATCAAATACGGTTCGCCATCGGGCAGTTTCCATTCCACGCTTCCCTTTGTTCCGCGTCCCTGCGCCTGCCGTCGCATCAGAATCAAGACGCTCCGCACGGGAAGCGAATGGCGGTTCCGCAGGAGTACGTTGTACTGTAGCAGTCGGTCGGCGAGCTTCGCGTCGCGCCCGGTTTGAATGTTTGAGGATCGTGTCAAAAGGTTTCGACATGATCCGACACCGTCCACCCTGGTGGACAGTTAAATCGCAGCACAAAAAATCCCCCGGAGCGTTCGCAGTCTGCTACCAGCACCGGGGGATCGCGAGAGATTTTGCCGCGCCATGGATCAAATGAAACTTGAGCCATGTCACGGACAGGACGACCAATCGGTTCCGTCTGGAATTCCAGCATCCGCCATCCAACGGAGCTCCAGGCCACGCGAAAGCCAAGGTTGTTGTTCCGGTTCTCCGGCGACCTGTTGTTCCGGTTCCCAGAACGCAGGTTCGTGTTCCTCCAGCTCCCGCCCCGGATCACCCGGTTCGAGCCTATTGACTGTCGACCTCCAGGCTTTTTAACACAGCCGTGCGGAACTTCCAACTGCACACGCCCTTCGTTCGCGTGAACGCCACCATCGCCGTCGCTCGCTGCTGCAATTCCTCTTCACCGATCCGACCGGCGAGATACAACCGTTCCAAGGTGGCCAGCCCTCGCGCAAATCGCCGCCGGCTGCGGCGATTGAGTTCCATGTGTCCCGAAAAGACCCGGCAGCCCAAAAAGTCCATCCCGTGTCGAACGCGGTTGATGTACGGCGTCGGCTTCATTTCGAGCCGCAGTTCGGTGGACACAAACTGTTCAATCCGCACCAGCGCCGCGCTGAGTTCGTTTCCCGAATTCGCCCACAGCGCCATATCGTCCATGTAGCGCACATATCCCGGTATTCGCAGCGTTTCCTTAACGAACCGATCGAGCGCGGCCAAATGGAAATTCGCGAAATGCTGTGACATCAGACTTCCGATTGGCAACCCTTTACCGAGTGCGCTGCGAAACCCGTCGATGATTCGGCCAAACAAGCGCAGCAGCGGCGTGTCTTTGAACAGTGTGGCGAGCTGCTGCTTCAGAATCGCGTGAGAAATCGAGTCGAAATAGTGGCGGATATCGTACTTCAGGAAATGGGTGTGGGAGCCGGCGAATTGTTGAGCGCGGAGCAGCGCGGCGATGCGACCTTTCCCCTTGCGGCAGGCGTACGTGTCGGCGATCAACCGTCGCTCAAAGACCGGTTCACAGACATTCATGATGGCGTGATGCAGCACACGTTCTTCAAAACAGGGCGCAGTGATGATCCGTTCTTTGGGATCATGAATGATGAATTGCGTGTACCGACCCAGCGGGAGGGAATCGGTTTCGATTCCTGCGCGGAGTTCGCACAGCCGGCGTTCGAGGTTTTGGGAAAAGCGGCGCACCTCGTCGCGATCGCGCTTGCCGCGCAGCGCGCGGTGAAACGCCACAAGCAAGTTCGCGCGCTCAGAGATCCGTGGAAACAACCGTCCAGCGCGCTTCACGGCGTTTTGTCCCCCTTTTTGTCCGTCGGGCCTCGGTCGGATTCGGTGAGTGCCGCGAGAAACTTCGGGGCGTACTTTTCCATGCGCGCTTCACCGATGCCAGGGATCGCCTGGATTTCTGCGAGTGTCGTCACGCGACGCTGGACCATTTGGGCGAGATGTTCGTTTTTGAAGATTGTGTAGACGGGAATCCCCTCCGCATCCGCGATCGATTTGCGCAAGTCGCGAAGCTTACGAAAAATGGCGAATTCATCGGGTGG
>CAMATH010000140.1 GCA_945860955.1 Planctomicrobium piriforme | reverse complement strand
GAGGTGATCTCCGAATACTAAATGCCGCGTCCGCACCAACCGCCTGCAAGGCCGCCAGCAACCGACCGCCGCCGCCGAATCCGCCAGCAGGCTGCAACCCGGATGGAAATTCGAAGAAATTGAAATCGAGATGTGCGGAAAGTCGGTCAGAATGGTCACGTCCAGTGGAATTCCGTCCCATATTGCCGAGCGACCCAGCAGGATGTGAATCAATTCCGGCTTCGTTGCGGTGACATTGTCTTTGCCCGGACAGGTGCAACCACAGGAAAAAGCTTTTTGATTGAGACTTGTCCTCAGGACGCCGTGTTCGCATCCTAATTGATTCGTGTTCGGCCGGGCAATTCCGTCGAGCCTCGCTTCCTCTAGCGATTTTTCGATACTCCCGACTATTGGCGTCAGATCAAGAAGCACGCGAAGGGAGCGGGGCAACCAGGAGTGAACGCCACCAGTCTGAAATCGCTCGAGATTCCCCTACCGTCGCTGCCGGAGCCGAAGCGGATCGCCGACATCCTCGACAAGGCCGACGCGATCCGGCGAAAACGGCGGGAGGCGATTGGCCATTCAGACGACTTACTTCCATCTTTTTTCAACCATTTTTTTGGGCCTGCAGGCGGCCGATACAATCTACAACCGCTGCACAAGCACATTGACTTCTTGACGAGCGGATCGCGCGGTTGGGCCGAACACGACGTCGAATCCGGCAAACGGTTCATACGCTCACTCGACGTCCCGATGAACCGAATTGGTTCTGATGACATCGTTTTCGTGAACCCCCCGCCAGGGACCGAGGCAGAGCGGACACGAGTGCGAGTAGGAGATGTTCTCGTCACGATCACAGGGTCGCGGATTGGACGGGTCGCTTTCGTGCCACAATCCTTTGACGAAGCGTATGTAAGTCAGCACGTCGCAATCGTCCGGCTAAAGCCATCACTTAGGCCGCGATTCTGCTCGATGTATTTGTCGCTTTCAAACGGCGGACAACGGCAGATCGCGAAGGCGCAGTACGGACAGACCAAACCCGGATTGAGCCTTACCAATATTCGCGAATTTGAGATCCCAATCCCACCGACGAAAGAGCAGGACCGCTTTCTAGACACGTGGGATCAACAAGACTCCGTTTTGGCAAAGCAGACGGAGAGCGGTTGGGAGTTCGAAGCACTCTTTCACTCGCTCGTCCAGCGAGCCTTCCGAGGAGATCTCTGATGCCCCAAATCCCACCTTCATCATGGCAGCCTCGCCTCATCTCACCGAATGGTGTCGTTGCGCCATCATTGACGTTGCTCGGCAATGTCCTGAACGATTCCACTGATGAGCAACCGCTACAGACGTTCCTCGCTGGCCATCCCCATCTCCTGGCGTGCCTGCTGCCGCCTAGACGCGACGCATGGGTTTGGGATCGTCCACGATTTGGATCGGAGCCCATCCCGGATTTTCTTCTATATACCAGGAATTCGACCGGATTTGAATGGTTGATGGTCGAGTTAGAAAGCCCCGCCGTTGCTCCACTGAAACAAGCGGGTCTACCACCGGCCAAGCTCCGAATGGCTCAGGGACAAGTACGTGAATGGCGCATTTGGCTCCGCGACAACATTGCTTATGCGCAGAAAAAACTCGGCTTCCTGGGACTCGACGCAGAATCGCAGTCGGTAATTGTCGTAGGCCGAAGATCGGGATTCGAAGCCACTCACTCGAAGAAATGGCGCGAGCTTGTGTATGACAAGACGCGAGTCATGACAAACGATCGATTACTCGACACCATCGTCGGAAAACTCCAGCCGATCCTGTCGAGGCTGCCGAAGCAGTTTGAATCGGTTGTTCTGACCGACAAGGGGTCTCGGGAAGCCGCCCAGCAGCGGCTGCTGGCCGACGTCGATTTGCTGGCGGCGCAGGACGATCCCGCCGGGCTGGATATTGACGAAGTCGCCTCTGAATCGCTGGAGCCGCCCCAACTGCCGCCGCCGTCGTTGACGCTGGAAGATATCGATCGCGTGATGAACCGCGACGATCTGCGGCCACCGCAGGTCGAATGGCGTGCGTTGGAACCAGGAAGTTACGCGTTCTCGCTCCCCGGCTTTCCCGCCCCGATTCGAGTCACGACGAAAGCAGCGACATTCGACGACCACTTTGAAAGCCACGACTTTCTGACGCCAGGAAACCAGACCTACGAGCGGCTCGTGCGCGAGATGTCGGATGAATCGATCGCTTCGGCAACGGATTCGATTGCGCCGGGAGCGGAATCGAAGAACGCCAGGGGCGGAACAATTCGATGGACATTGGACGGCGACACGCCGAGGGAAATCCAGTCATTGACCGAACTCTTGTCATTGGGTGACCGAGAGGCGGTTCGGCTGCGATTGACGGCCGATCGCGCCGTAGCCGTACCGGGCGACGGGACCCCGTGACGTTAATGGGGTGATCGCTTCGAAGCGACACCAATTATCGAAGTACGTGGCATTTGTGAATGCGACGGGCGCACACGACAGAACTCGATGTTTGCGCGGGAATTTTCCCGTGTGCTGACACGACCACAGGATCAAATCGTAGGCCTTCGTGATGATCACCAGTTCGCTGGTTTTCGGCTCCGGTTTCTTCACAAGGCCACCACGACGAAAAAAAGCGAAAAATTCGCGCGCCGGCTGGCGCCGACGCACCCGACAGCGACGTCCAACGTAGTTCGAACGCTGAAAAGTGGTAAAAAAGTAAAAGGGATCAGCGGTAAGTTCTCGACGGACGGAACGAAAACGTGTTGTTGAGGACATCCGGCGGGTAGTAGACGCGGAACGACGAGCGGACGTTCGACGACGAGTCGACGAACGCCCCACCGCGCAACACCCGGCGGATGGACGCATCAGTGTTCGCCGATCTATCTGTCAGTGTCGGTACCGCGCCAGCAGCCGCAGGATACAGCAACGCGGCATCTTGGCACCACTCATAGGCGTTGCCCAGCATATCGAAGAGCCCGGCATCGTTGGGAAGCTTCTGCCCGACAGGCCACGTGCGATCAGCGGTGTTGGTCAAGTACCACGCGTACGCTGCCAGTCGGTGCTCCGAAATCCCGTAGTAGCGACCGGTCGCCGCACCAGCTCGAGAGGCGTATTCCCACTCGGCTTCCGTGGGAAGACGATAGCCGTTGCGGTCCAGGAAATCGTCTCGCGCCGTCATTCCCGGACCGTACTCGCCCCCTGGGGCCGGCTGGTAACAGGGATCCAGCCCCTCCTGCTCGCTGAGCCAGTCGCAGTATCGCGCCGCTATGTGCCAACTTACACCGGTCTGCGGCGAATCCGCGGTCTTGACGTACGGGTTCGGTCTGTCGGATGCGCCCGTCGCTTTGACGAACGCCAGGTACTGTTGGCGAGTCACTTCCGTCGCCGCGATCGCAAACGGACGTTCAATCGCCCGCAGGTGCTGCGTTTCGTCGATTTGCCGCTGGGGTTCGCTTTCGGGCGATCCCATCCGAAACTCACCGGCCGGGAACACCACGAACGTCTGCTGCTGAGAATTGATGTACCATCGAGTGGCACCGATTGCCGCCTGGCGTTTTGCCAGACGTTCGACTGCGGCGTTGACCTGCGCGCCCAATCCCCGCGCTTTCAGCAGCCATTCCACGGCGCCATGCACGCCCGGATCGGGGTCGGTTTCGAACAGCGTCAGCAGATTCAGTTCGGCTGCGAGCTGCTCGCGCTGATCCTGTGGCAGGTTCGCGGTGTAGCCACCTAGGGCCAGCAGCAGCGCCCGTTGGATCGTGGGATCCGACGGATCGGTCCGATCGTTGTTCTCCAGCAAACGCGCCACCAATTCACGCCAATCCACTTTGTAGTCCGCCAAGTCGTGCAAAATCTCGGTTCGCAGTCGTGGATCCTGCGTGACCGGGTTCTCGGGATCGGGGTGAAACGCCAGCCGCGGCCAGACGACGCCGGGGAGTCCGAGCCGTGCCAACGCGACCGTCGCGTGCGACTGGCGTGAAGCGAGCGCGTCTTTCGCCTCTTCCGAGACGGCGGGGCGACGCAGCCCGACGTCAATCTGTACCGGCTTGCCGGGCTCGGTCGTCAGGTCCTTCACACGCGCCGGACGATACCCCTGGCGAATCAGTTCGCCGACGTCACCGATCACCCGATCCGCCGTCGCGCCCGTCTTCGTGAGCTGATCGAAAAGCAGCGTCGGGCCTGGTCGTGCACTTGTCTCTTCGCCGGTCGGCAGCAGCAGCTCAACCCGTGGCAAACCCAAGCGCACCCCGAGCGTCAACCCACCATCACGCTGGAAGTGCTCGACTCGCAAAGTGTGCGTCCCGGCATCGACCGCGACGTCCACGAGCACGGGCTTCCGATCATTCTGTTCCCAACGGTCGATGACCAATTTGTCGTCGAGAAAAACACGCACGCCGTCGTCGGCGACGGCCCAAAGCTGATACACGCCCTGTGGAAGATCGAAGACTGCTTTTGCCAAGTTGACCACGTTCTGAACTTGCGCCGCTTGGTCGGCGGGGACATTGATCTGAAGCTGCGGCGGCTGTTGCTCGAAAAATGGCTTTCCGGCGGTGACCGTGGCCAGTTCCGATGGTTCTCCAGCGGAATTGGTCGGCTTGAATCGGTAGGCTTTGAGATCCCAAATCGCCGGGAGCGGCGTCGGTGTGGCCGCCGGGCCGAGCCGTGCTTCTTCGTTCGCTCCCAGCAGCGGGTCGGCAACCGTTGCCGCCGACGGGCCCCACAGGACGCAGATCTGCTGACCGACCGGGGGAACCAAGTCCAGCAGCATGGGGCGCAGGGCGTCGCGCCTGTGCAGTTCATCCAGCACGAGAGCTTCCCGGCCAGCTATCGGACCCGCCAACTGCCAGTTCGCGCCGTCGCGCGTCCAGACAACGGCCACCAGCACCTGCTCACCGCGCGGCCAGGTCACCAGGTTTGTCGGCCGGTAGCCGGTCGGCCGCAACGCCTCGCACAGCCCCACCAACTCGGCCACGGGCAACGCCAGGCAGAGGGCGAACCGCTCGTCAATCAAACCGTCGGCCGCCTGAAATCGTTGTGCCAACCCCGCGTCGATTGGTTTCCACGAAGGATCGAGCGGTGGATCGGCCCATTGCGGCGCCAGGTTGGCCATCAGCTCTTGCTCGAAGCGCGCGATCGCAGCGGGCTTGTTCTGCTCGGCTGCCGGCAGCATTGTTTCAAATGTCTTGGGGTCGGCGACCAGCATCGCCTGGGCAATCACTGCCCCATCGTCGCGGGCGAAATCGGCCAGCGTCTCGGCCGCGAATTGTCGGGGAAGTGAATCGACGGCGCTGGCTTCGAAGATCTGGGCAAGTGGTGTCTGCAACGCTTTCCGCGCCGGTTGGAGTGCCCCCCGCCAGGCGACCAGGTCGGCCGCTGGCAGTCGGACCAGATGTTGCGCGACGAAAGGGGCGAGCGTCTTCCAGCGGGAATCGTCGGCAGCGTAGGTTGCCAACGCGCAGGCTGCCTGAAAGCGCTGCGAGACGAGTGACTTGTCGGTGATTGGACCGTCGGCTGGTTCTGCCATTGCCGCGGTCCACAGCGGCTCGACAACTGCCTCGCGATGTCCTTTCCCCAAGAGATCGCGAATGACCGGAAACTGCGCGGGGGTCGCCGTGAGCAGCGCTTCGCGCAACGTTTCGACCTGCGACGCGTCGTTCTGTGAATCGAGCAGCGCGAGTCGCAACGGCAGAATCGCCGGTGCGTCGTGATTCGCGATCGCTGCCTCCAGTCGCGATTTCAGCAGGGGGCCTGCCACGTCGCGATATCGTTCTGAGCCAAGGCGCTCGATGACGCCCGAGAGCTGCATCGGCTCGGCCAGGACCACTTGGTCTACCAGCGCGACCGCCGCGTCCGCGTCGCGCTGATGGCTGATGCGGTGATTGAGAAACAGGCCGGCTGCGATTAGCAGCAACATGCCCACAAGCGCCAATCCGACGCGACTTCCATGCACCCGCGCCGCCTGGTCCAGCATCCGTCGTTCCGGCTCGCTGCGTTTCCGCGAATCGGTCAGCCAGCGAATGCTCAGATGTTCGCCCAGCGAGGGCAGATGCCGGTTCTGGGGTTTGGCGGTCCACAGGCTGGTTCGCTCGGCGAGTAGTATCTCAGTCCGTTCTTTGCGGGTTTCGCGTTGCTTGCGGGTCAGCCAGTCGCGCAGGCTGGGGACGAGGTAGTCGTGCGTGAGCTGATAGAAATCGGTAGTGAGTGGCGTTTGCTGGGTGGTGGACGGCACCGGAATGATCCCGGTGCTCGACGGCTCGCCTGAGGCTTCGCTCGGTGAAATCAATTTGAGCTCGTTGTCGAGGGCTTGCAGTAGGTCGGCGAATGCCTTCGGCTGGTTGGTCAGGCCGGCGGCTTTCTGCAACACGGCCTCTGACTGCATGTGCCCCTTGATGTCGGTTCCAACGTCGGGCAGTAGTTCTTTGAGCATCGCCCGCGCCGGCTCAGCCAGCGCTTTGTACCTGGGATTGGCCATCCGCGAGCTGAACGTTTCTTCGAGAAACGTCTCACCGATTCCCTGGGTTCCACCAACATCGATCAGGGTCTGTGTCGTCCAGGGTTTTCCCTTGACCATTTCTGCGAACAGCGCGAGCCGCACGGAAATGACTTGGCCATCTTGGGCCAGTCCGTCGGTCGCCCGGCCCACAAACGCCGATTCTTCGGTGGAGAGTGGCATCTTTGAAGCGGGAAGCCGGCCAAACGCCCGGCCGAATTTGATCAGCACCTTACGGGCGTGTTCAAGATCGAACAGATCGACAGTCGCATAGTTTTGCTGCTGAACGATGGGCACTTCCAGCGCCTCCATGAACCGGTTCGCGGCCATGGCAAAGTCGTCACGCACCATGACGACTGCCTGCAACTGACCACCGTCGCAATGACGCAGCGCGGCGACCAATTCGGTCGAAGGGAGATCTTGTCGACCGTACAACCACTGTTCCAACTGGTCGATGATGACGACCACTTTCGTCCCTTGACGTCGACGGAGATACGAAAACAACTCCACCAGTCCCAGGTCAGCGGGAAGATTGGGGAGTCGAGCACGGATTCCAGCAACGAGTTGCGACTCGGTCTGGTCGGGCGCCGCTTCGAGGTAGACGACGTTCAACCGACGGTCGAGACGTGGCACAAGCCCCGCTTTCACCAGCGACGATTTACCGCAGCCGGAAGGGCCGTACAACATCCCCACGCGAAACGTCTGTGGTGGGCGAGTCTCTTCCAGGCGGGTTTTCCAAAATCGAACCGATTCGGGCAGCCCATTACGGTCACGGGCGCCGGGTAGCAGGTCGAGAAAGCCATCGGAATCGTCTGCAGTAAACGACCGCAGGCCACGCGGCGTCACCTCAAATTCCATTGGCTCAATGCGGGAGGCCTGTTGCTTCCACGCCGCCAGATCCGTCAGCAATTCCTGGGCAGATTGGTACCGGTCGGTCACCTTCTTGAACAAAGCTCTCAGACAAATCCGTTCCAGCTCGGCTGGAATCTGGGGATCGAGGTCGCGTGGCGCCGGCGGGGCCACGGTTGCGATCTGGTTCAGAAGTTCGCGAATCTGAGGCGACTCAAACGGGCGCTGTCCGGTCAGGATTTCGAAAAAGATGATTCCGAGCGAGAACAAATCACTTCGACCGTCAAGCCGATGCCCTTCCCCTCTGGCCTGTTCGGGACTCATGTAGGCGGGTGTACCCGCAATGATCGGTTCAACGGCGTCGTCTTCGCGAATCGCCAATCCAAAGTCAGCGAGGAACACTCGTCCCGAGGCACGTTCCACCAAAATGTTCGCCGGCTTCACGTCGCGATGGACGAATCCTTTCCGATGAGCGTACTCCAGTGCGTCGGCAATTGCAGAAGTTGCAGTCACGGCACGGTCGAGAGTCGGCCGCCCGGCTTTCATCTCCTCTCGCAACGTGGCTCCATCAATCCATTGCGAAACCACGTAGATCGCATTATCCGGCGTTCGTCCGACGTCGAATACCGGGACAATGTTCGGGTGTTGCAGGGTCGCTAAAGTGCGAGCTTCAGTCAGATACTGTTCGGCATCGGCCGCCGATTGAAATCTCTCGGGACGCGGGACCTTGATGGCGACTTGACGACGCAATTCGTCATCCTTCGCCAACCAGACACGCCCAAACGCCCCTTCACCCAATAGTTGCAACAGGGTGTAACGGCCAATCGTTATCGAATCACGGTGCACTTGCATCAGCGGTTCGGGCAGCATCCCCGGAACCAGCATCGTCGTCAACTCCCCTGCCGACAAGCCAAGGAATGTGGTCTCCGGCGACTCCTCCGCGGCGACCTCCTCGGCAAGTCGTGCCCGAATTGCCGGTGCCAGTTCCGGGAACCGCCCCGTCAGATCGCCGACGCTGGCAGCGGTCTCTTCCACCGACGGGTTGCAGCGGCATTCGCCGACGGCCAGTTCCAATTGGGCGAGGCTGCTGTCGGCGAGTTCGGGAATGCGGGCCAGGTACTCTTCGACCCGCCAGGGGGTACCCACCTTCCATCGTTGCTGCTGATCGACCAGAAGCACCTGCAGCCTCTCGGCCGTCGTGGCGTGCGGATGCTGCTGCAGAAACTCCGCCACATCGGGTGGCGTCGAGCTTGCGCTCCAGAGTTTGGCAAAAGTCTCGATCAGGGAGTCGTCCATGCTGTGATGACCCACAAATGGCAGCGGTGTAATTGACGGAACCGACGCAGTTTACCCCGGCCGGGAAGCAATTACCTCTGTAATCAACCCTTCAGGTGATCTGAATTGGCCGCGAAAGTGGCGCCGGGCCTCGTTTTGATTGACGGGCGATCGCCCGCGCCGCCGGTGTTTCCAAGACGAATCTTAACTCGGGCGGACGACAATTGTCCGATTCGGAAACGGTCCCCAGCGCTGCGGATTGCTGTGTCATGTCGTATCATCACGGTTCACCCGCAGCCTCTTTGAACCCGCTTCGCGACCGTGCCTGAAACTCCCCACACCCAGAGATTCTTCGTCGAAAACACTTACCCCGTGGGCGAAGTGACCTTGCGCGTCGCTTCCAGTCCGCCGGGAGATCCGCCGCTGGTGACGTTGCATGGTGTCACCCGCCGGTGGCAGACATTTTTTCCGGTGGCCGCCCAGTTGACGACCCGGTTTCGTCTGCATGCGGTCGATCTCCGCGGGCATGGCGGATCGACTCGGGGGGCCGCCTATCGCACGGTGGACTATGTCGACGATATCGTCCGCCTGCTGCGAGACCACCTGCGCGAGCCGGCGGTGCTGTATGGGCACTCGCTGGGGTCGATGGTGGCGGCGGCTGTGGCGGCGAAGGCTCCGGAGGCCGTGCGGGCGCTGATTCTCGAGGATCCTCCCTTTCACACCATGGGAGACCGGATCCGCCAGACCCGGCTGCATAGTTATTTTCAGGGGGTTTACGACCTGGTCCATGCGAAGCTCCCGTTCGCCGAGCTGTTACGGCGGCTGCCTGAGATTCGGATGGTCGATCCGCAGACCAATGGGGTGCAACGCCTGGGAGATGTCCGCGACGCGGTCTTTCTGCGATTTACGGCTCAATCGCTGACTCAGCTCGATCCCCGGGTAATGGAGCCAATTGTCGACGCGACCTGGTTGAAGGGATACGACTGGCGCGAGATCATTCCTTCGATCGCCGCCCCGACGCTGCTGTTACGCGCCGACCCGGCGGCGGGCGGAATGCTGATTGATGAAGACGCCCGCTGGTGCGAACAGCACCTGCGGGACGGTACCTCGGTGTACTACCCCGGGGCCGCGCATCTGATCCACTGGGCTCGTTCCCAGGAACTCGCCAGCCACGTCCTGGGCTTTCTGGCGAGTCTCGATCACTGATGGCGCCGCTTCGATTCCCCTCCACCTCCAAACCTGCATTTCGGATTCACCACCATGCGCTCGGCTCAAGGTTCCTGTGTCATTCGCAACGGGCAGTTGTTCGACGGCAACGGAACGCCCGCGATCCCTGACGCGGCATTGGTCATTGAAAACGGTCTCATCCGATACGCCGGTCCGGCCGCCGGTGCCCCCGTGGTCGGACCCGATGCGACGCAAATCGACGCGAACGGGGGAACGATTCTTCCGGGACTGATTGAAAGCCACTTTCATCCGACGTATTTCAACGTCGCCGCCCTGGAAGATCTCGATATCAAGTACCCGGTGGAATACGTCACGTTGCTCGCCGCCGCGAACGCGAAACTGGCGCTGGAATGTGGTTACACCGCGGCCCGCAGTGGCGGCAGCCTGTTCAATATCGACGTCTGGATGAAAAAGGGGATCGAAAAAGATATGCTTCCCGGACCCCGACTGGCGTCGAGTGGCCGCGAGATTTGTGGTGTCGGCGGACTGATGGACTGGAATCCCGATTTCCGCAAGATCGGGATGGAGGGACTGGTGCTGCTGGTCAATGGTCCGGAGGAGGCCCGCGCCGCTGTTCGCAAATTGGTGAAGGATGGCATCGAATGGGTGAAGACGTATCCTACCGGCGACGCCGCCGCCCCCGATGTGAACGACCACCACACTCTGTGCATGACGTTTGAAGAGATGCACGCGGTGGTGACCACCGCGCACAACCACAACCTCAAGGTGACGGGACATTGCCGGGCGACTGCGGGAATCAAGAACGCGCTCCGCGCCGGTTACGACACGCTGGAACATGGCACGTTCATGGACGACGAGGCGCTCGACATGCTGCTGGAACGGGACGTGCCGGTGGTGCCGGGACTCTATTTCGAACTCGCGAGTGTCGAGCGGGGGGCCGAAATCGGCTTGGGCCAACGGGTGATCGACGGCCACCAGGAAACGCTGGAGGGGGGGGCCGAGAGTTGCCGCAAGATTCTGGCTGCGGGGGGGCGCCTGGGAATGGGTGGCGACTATGGATTCGCCTGGAATCCGCACGGCGACTATGCGAAGGAACTGACGTTTTTCGTCAATTACGTCGGTTTGAAGCCGTTGGAGGTGCTGAAGTGCGCCACGCGCACGGGGGCCGAGATTCTTGGTCGGCAGCACGAACTCGGCACCCTAGAACCCGGGAAACTGGCGGACGTGCTGGTTGTCGATGGCGACCCGATCGCCGACATCTCGATTCTTGAGGATCGAAAGCGGTTCATCGCGGTCATGCAGGGGGGAATTGTGAAAGCCGGTCGCCTGTTGCAACCGGCGTTTCGACAGTGACAAACGGTTTCGACCGAAAATCGATCAATGCCCCCCCTGCCCCGATAGCTGTTTCACCAGTTCGCCGACGACCTGTTTCGCGTCGCCGAACAGCATGTACGTTCGGTCGGCGAAGTACAGCGCGTTTTCGATCCCTGCGAAACCGGGATTCATCGACCGTTTGATGCAGAAGCACGACCGCGCCTTGTCGGCGTCGATGATTGGCATCCCGTAAATCGGACTCGATTCGTCGGTGCGCGCCGCCGGGTTCACCACATCGTTCGCACCGATCACCAGCACGACATCCGCCTGCGGCAGATCCGGGTTGATTTCGTCCATTTCCATCAGCTTGTCATACGGAATCTCCGCCTCGGCCAATAACACGTTCATATGACCCGGCATGCGCCCCGCGACGGGATGAATCGCGAACCGCACATCGACACCCCGCTTCGTCAGTTGATCGTACAGCTCGCGGACCCGGTGTTGTGCCTGCGCGACCGCCATGCCGTACCCGGGAACGATCACCACCAGACCGGCCTGCTCCATAATCTGGGCGGCCCCTTCAATCGTCTCGCTCTTCGCGATTTTCTGATCGCCGGCGACCGCCGTCGACTGCACCTGACCGAACGCCCCGAATAGCACGTTGGTGAACGAACGATTCATCGCCTTGCACATGATGATCGACAGAATCAACCCCGAAGAGCCATCGAGCGCGCCGGCGGTAATCAGCAGCTTGTTGTTGAGAACAAAACCCATCGCCACCGCCGCCAAACCGGCATACGAATTCAGGATCGAAATCACGGTCGGCATGTCGGCACCGCCGATCGGCATCACCAGCATCCAGCCGAAATTGAGCGCCAAAAACACGACCATCAGAAACAGCACCGGTGCCCAGGCCCCACCAGGAAACCACATCAGCAGCAGGCCCAAGCCCACAGCCAATAGTAGCGCCGCCAGATTGACGAAGTTTTGTCCGCGATAGACCCAGGGGCGCTGGGGAATCCACTTCACTTCCTGAAGTTTCGCGGCGGCGATCAGACTTCCCGTCACTGTGAGGAATCCCAGGATCACCTCGGCCAGAATGGCAAAGGTGATGAAGGGGGTCAGATGGGGGGTTCCCGGCTCGGAGTGCCAGTAGAAAAACTTCGCGGTACCCACCAGACCTGCCGCCAAACCCCCAAACGCATGCGACAGCGCGGTTCGCTGGGGAACCGCAGTGAGTGGCACCTGCGAGAGCCAGACCCCCAGCACGGTCGCGGGAATGATCGGAATGATGATCCACAGATGCCGGGTGATGTCGGGTTCGCCCCAGGTCGCCAGAATAGCGACGAGCATGGCGATCGCACCGGCGAATACACCGCGACGGGCGGTCTTGGGATCGCTCATCCAGTGCAGCGAGAGGACGAACAGCGCGGTCCCGAGGAGGTAGGCCAGTTGGACCAGCAGATTCATGCCTTGCCCCCATCCCGCGTCTTGAACATTTTCAGCATGCGATCGGTGATCAGGAATCCGCTGATGATATTGGTCATCGAGGCGAACAACGCGATCGCCCCCATGACGCGGACACTTGTCGGATAGTGTTCTCCCCCCGCGAGAAGAATCGCCCCGACGACCGAAATGGCCGAAATCGCGTTCGTGAGCGACATCAGCGGCGTGTGCAGCAGTCGCGACACCCGGCGGATCACCCCGATTCCAATGAACGACGCCAGCAGAAAGACGAACAGCATCGAGACGAACTCACTGCTGGTGTCGGCCGCGGCTGGAACCGCTACGGTCGCATCGTCGGCTACTGCGTAGCGTGCGAGACACAGATCCAAACACACCAACCCAAACGGCGTGTACCAATAGCGGGCAAATTCCGATCGTCGCACGAGCAGGCGTCTCCACTGGAATGCGCGGGGTGATCGCCCGGGGCACCGGGTGGGATTCCCGGGCGAACCGCAGTGTATCACGCACCGGGTGGTGAAGACAGGAGCGGTCCCATTCCAACACAGGCGTGTGCGACAGGAGGAGCAGGTTCCAGACGTTTCATCACCCCGCCAGCAACGGCCCCGTCGCCGACCACTTCAAAAAGATCTGCATCAACGAATCACATCCACTCTGTTCCCGCAACTCGGCGAGCGTCCCTTCGACAACCAGTTTGCCACGATGCATCAGTCCAAATCGACTGCACATCCGCTCGGCCTCGTCGAGATGATGCGTACACAGAATCACCGACTTCCCCTGCGATTTCAGCAGCTCGATGAATTCGATAATCACCTGCGTCCCCAGAACGTCCAGCCCCAGTGTCGGTTCATCCAGCAACATCACGGGAGGCTGGTGGATGAGCGCCCGCGCCAGATTCACCCGCTGTTTCTGCCCGGTACTTAATCCCGAGCAATACCGGTTGAGCAGTTCTCCCAAGCCCAAGAGTTCCGTGAGCCGTTCCAGTTCGGCTTTCGCCGCGGACGGAGGAACTCGGTACAGGTCGGCGAAAAACAGCAGCATCTCGCGGACGGTGAGATACTGATATAGCCCCGTCCCCGCCGACACCAGCCCCACCCGCCGCTTCACCTCGTCGGGAAAATCCACCGAACGAAAATCCGCGATCGACGCGTAACCCGACGTGGGACTCAACAGCCCCAGCAGCATCCGGATTGTGGTGGTCTTCCCCGCCCCGTTCGGCCCCAGCAATCCATAAACCTCCCCGGGCGCGACTGTGAACGTCACTCCATCGACGGCCGTCAGTTCCTGTCCCCCCGGCAGCGGAAAGACCTTTGTCAGGTCACGAACGGTGATCATGCTTCCGCCCGGTACTCAGGAGTACTCGTAGTCGCGTTCCGCGACATGTGGTGAAGTGGAACTGGTTGTCTGTCGACGCTTCCGACCGGCACGTGCGGTCCGTTCAGGCGAGCCGCGGAGCGTCTCGCCAACAACGAGTTTCCTGGGTTCAATTGGTTGGTGCCGCCAGCTTTGCTCGGATCCGGGGGAAATTCGCCAGCAGCGTCTGAATCACCCGATACGCCTCGGCCTCGTTAAACTGCAACGAGGCCCCCGGGTGACCTTCCAATTGGCCATTCTTGTCAGCCACCGCGGTCACTTCCACCACTCCCCGTTCCAACGGTCGATAGTGGTATCCCACAGCGGACAGACTCTCGTGACTGAGCCGGCGATTGAGCGCCGCCGTCGCCCGAAAATCCTCGGCCAGCGAACGAATTTCTCCCGTGTCGTCATCGTCGGCGAATCGATCGCACAGACGGGCCGTGAACTCCGACAAAAACGCCATCGCCTGCCGCACGTCGTCGAATTCGGCGAGGGTATCATCGAGCGCGTCGTGGATCGCTTGCCGCAACACGTCGGCATCGAACGTCGTGTGGACTTGCATTCTGGGCATCTTGACTCCACCTCACGAGGCATGAGGATCCGACAACTCAAACGCTTCTCTCTCAAAGGGATTCTCGCGATAAGCCGGCCTCCCTTGCAATACCAACCAGCCACTCGCCAGAAAATACAGCGGAATGAACAGCGGGCCAAACCGTTCGTATTGACGGACGTGCACGTGTTCGTGGTCCCGACAGCGTGCCAGACAATCGGTGTCGCGTCCCAAAATCACATGTCCCAAAGTCAGCGCCGACGCCCCCCCCGCCAGCGGAGTCAACCGCCGCAATCCCCAGGCGACCGCTCCCCCGTGAATCTCCAGCGCACCGCGAACGATCTGGAATCCGCCCCCGGTGGCCAGCGCAGCCGGCAACCACAGCAGTCCCAGAAAAGTCGCCGGGAATGCCCAGATTCTGCGGAAAACTCGCCGAGGGTGCATGTCAGTCGCGATCTTGGAAGGTGCGATGTTCCTCCATCTCCAGTTGCCTCATCTTACGATACAGATTTGACCGATGCAGCCCCAGAAATTTCGCGGCATCCGTCATATTTCCGCCCACCCGTTTAATCATCCGCCGGATGTAACCCGCTTGAAACTGCGCGGTCGCCTCGGTGAGCCCGGTCTCTGCCGAGTCCAGCGACGAGTCCCGCTCGGGGTTGATAATGAACGCCAGGTCGGCCGCTTCGACGGAATCGCCGGTCGTCAGGAACGCGACGCGCTCCATGAGATTGCGAAGCTCCCGCACATTTCCGGGCCAGGCATGTCCCTGCAAGCGGGTTCGCGCCTCCGCCGACAGCCCGAGTTTGCGCCGTCCTGCCTGGGTTGCGAATCGATCGAGAAAGAACTCGGCGAGTGGCAACACGTCGTCGGGACGTTCGCGCAACGGGGGCAACTCGACCGAGACAACACCCAGTCGATAGTACAGATCCTCTCGGAATTTCCGCTCCCGCACCGCGTTCGCCAGGTTGACATTCGTCGCGGCGACAACCCGCACATTGATCCGGATGGCCTGAGAACCTCCGACACGCGTGATCACGCGCTGTTCGAGAACGCGAAGCAACTTCGCCTGTCCGTTGGGACTCATGTCGCCGATTTCGTCGAGGAAAATCGTGCCCCCCTCGGCGAGTTCAAACTTGCCGGCGCGTGTTTCGCGGGCGTCGGTGAACGCCCCCCGTTCGTGGCCAAACAGCTCGCTTTCCAGCAGAGATTCGGCCATCGCGGCGCAATTGACCGCGACAAACGGATGGTCACGTCGGGGGCCGTGGCAATGCAGCGCCTGCGCGACCACTTCTTTCCCGGTCCCACTTTCCCCCAGAACCAAAACCGGCAGATCGGTCTGGGCCAGCCGATCGACCGTCGCGCGCAACGCGACAATCTGGGGGCTGTTGCCGACGATCGTGACCTGCTGTTTGAACTGGTCGGTCAACTGACTCTGGCGACGAATCAACTGCTCGCGCTCGCGGGTGTTGTCCAAAGCGACAACCGCTTGCCGACCCAGTTCCGTCAATGTCTCCTCATCGAGCGCGGTGAAATCACCGGTGTTGCGATTGAGAACTTCAAATGCGCCAACCCGTTGTCCGTCAGACGTCACCAGGGGGACGCACAACAGATTGCGCGTGCGGTAGCCGGTTTTCAGGTCGACCTCGCGATTGAACCGCGGATCCTGGTAGGCGTCGTCGACCCGAATCACGGTTCCGTGCTGGACGCATTCTCCGACAATTCCCTGATCGTCGGGAATTCGCAAGATCCCCCCCGCCACGCCAAGAGCCGGGCACGCCATCAGTTCGTGATGCGGTCGATCCCAGATAAAGATGCTGGCTCGATCGGTCTCGAGCAACCGGGCCGCTTCCCGGGCGATGCGCTCGAGCAACGGCTGCATCTCTCGGATCGAGGCGAGTTGTGAGGCGATTTGCAGCGTGCCCCGGAGTCGGCCGGCACGTTCGACCCCCAGCGCTTGCCGGCGGACAATATCGAGCCCATATCCAAACGCACGCGAGAGTGCGAGAAAACTCGCCAGCGGACGGATCGGGTCACCACGCGTCGCCAAAACTAGCACCTCGCTGGGATTCGAATCACGTCGCAAGGGGGCGGCGAGCAGCGTCCAACTGCCATTTGGAAGAGAGAGCTCGATCGAGCCGGCGGCCGAGCGGTCGAGAACCTGTCCAAAAAACCACGCAGGCCAGTTCGGAACCGGGCAGCGGCCGAATTCCCCGGTACAGTTCCAACCATCCCGCCGCTCGACGAGGCCGATCCACGGGGCGGCGAATTCCGACGCCATGTCCGGAAGCTGCTCGCGGAGGAAGCCGCTGGGCGATTCGGAAGCCAACGCCGCGTCCAGCAGCCGAATTGAAAGCTGGAGTTCCAACGATCCCGGCGCATTTCGGGCCAGCCAGGGGGTCTGCTCCCAAGGCTGCCAGACCGGCTCGGAGTGAGGAAACGGCAAACTGGCACCGGCTGATGCCGAAGGCGACACATCCATGATATCGGTTTGATCCTGTGCTGGCAGTGACAACCGCACGCCGGTTGTCATTTGGGAACGACAGCTTACCAATAGAGAATCATTTCGACAACACGCCAGTGGAGACACTGCCAACACTTTGATGCCTCCGAAATGTGATTCCAGCCAGGGACAAACTCAGTCGTTCGGGATATCCAACTTTCTTCTACGCAAGAATTTGCCCTCTCGGATCGAGGGCAAGGTGAACACCCGGCCTCACCTTTCGGCTCGTACTGGTCGAATTACTGGAAGGGACAAAGCTGATGAATCACTGGAAGGAATGGGGCGCAAACGATCTGTTTGCACAGCCCCTCCGGGTCAGCAATGCCATGAACATGACGCGTTCAGAAATTCAATGATGACCTCACACTACTGGCACCTTCACCACCCCAGTATGACATCGTGCGATTTGACCGCGGAATCACTCGAAGCAGCCCGAAGGGACTGGCTGTGTACCGATTGCCAGACCGCGATTGCCGGAGTCGGCCCATTCGATGTTTGTATTGTCAATCGAACGATACCAGCACGATCGCTCTCGTGGATTGTGCCGGGTGGCATCTGTGTTGTTCATCTGGATCTTCTGGACAAGTTGAGCCAATGGCTCACGAAAAAAACGATGTCGACAGGCCACATTAGTGACGCGAATGGCCGTGAATTCCATTCCTGGCGTACGGTTTGGTTTCACCACCGGGTCATCATCCGGGGAACAACAGAAGTCAGTTGCCGGGTCTGCGATCAGTGTGGGCGCAATGCGTACTTTGCCCTGGGCGAAGAGTACCTGTCTCCCGAGCCGGCTCCAGAAGTTGAAGCCTTTGGCAGTTGTTTGAGTGGAATCGTCATTCGGAGTTCTCCAGATCGCATGCGTTCTCTCAAGTCACACCCGGGACTTCGCATTGATGAATTGCCGATACTGGATCCCGCTCCCGACGGACTGGGAAAACTGATCCCATGAAATCACCGCGAGGGCACCAGTTGCGCAAGCGGAATGGAGAGAGTGAAAGTCACCCAAGATGAATCTACCGCAAGTCCAGTCCCGTGACGGTTCGACGCAACGCATCACTCTGCGAAGCCATCCGTCCTATCGATTTTGGACGGCAGTGTCGACTGACTTTCAAGTCCTGGTTGGAATGCCATCCACTTTCATGGTGGCGGCCAGATTCTCTTTGGACGGGAGGTTTGTGGAGACGGTCGAGTGGGAACTGAGTGAGCGACTCGAGTGCGGCTCACAGAAGCAGATGTTCGAACGGCTTCCGCAACTGGTCGACATGGAAGTCGAACGGTTCCATTCGTCTTTCCGGGTTTCCGAGCGGGAAATCGTGATCCAGGAGTTTTCTGTGCCGCGACTTGCCATCTCCTGCTCGTCACAGCCGCCATCCTGGGCGGAGTTTTGCGCCAACCCTGTGGACTTCGATGACGACGACATTGCCAACATGGAGTCCGTGCTGGTCGAGTGGCGCAGGGAACGGATGTGTGTCTTGAACTGGGGGCAAAGTCTGTTCCTCGATGGCAATGGCAATGTGACATCTTCGTGATGAATCGTGAGATTTTCCCAACGAGCGCGTCTCGCCGCGACGCCGGTGGAAGGGATGCAAGATTCCAATGAAGCTCTCCATTGGTGGACACTTTCGGCGTCGCTCACGCCAGATCGGCAAGGCTCTGATCCGGCTGGGGCCGCAACTCCAAAGCCTGAAGGACGCGTTCGCAGCGTGTTCCTGCCCAAGCGATCCTGTCGAATGGATCGCGTTGATGCTCGTCGATGAGCCGGTGGGGTATTTCAACGTCGTGGCCGTTGATCCGGAGGCATTTGTCGTGGAAATTGGGTGCGAGCCGCTGGTCTCCCCTGCCGAGACAACTGAGTTGCTGCTTTTACTGATCACCCGTGAGCTGCCCCATGCCATCAACGCCTCATCGAAATCGGATAGCGAGAAGGAGGCATTGAAACGAGTCGTGGTACAATGGGAAAAAGACAATAGCGCGAGCGAGTAAATCGAATGGTCGTGTCGTGCCGTTGATTTGGTCAGCCGGACAACACTGTACGCCCGCTCCATACGGGGCGATCCCTCGGCAAAAACCCGCCGGTTGAGATGCGCCCGCCGAACCATTTTGGTACAATCCCACCCGAGGTGACGGAGCGCCGCACACGTCAAGACTCGCTGTTCTGACTGTTCGACCACCACATTCCTCTCCCCCGATTCTCCGCACTCCATGGGTCATTCGAACGAACCGCTTCCCCGCATCCAGCGTAAGTTGCTGCAGTGCTGGCTGGTGGGGTTGTTGCTGGGAATCGCCCCGATTGTTGCCAGCGCAGCGGATCGTACCCCCCCACTGTTTGAAAAACCGGGAGCGTTTCGCGAGTTGACCCATGTCCGCTTTCAAGGAGTGACGGAAGAGCGGTCGCTGTCGGATTCCGAGATTGTCGTGGGGGTCTTTCGCGGAAATCAACAGCGGGCCTATCCCCTGCGGGTGCTGGGGGAGCATCGCATCATCAACGACAACTTCGGCGGTCCTGTGGTCGTGACCTGGGACGCCGACTCCGGATCCGCTCGCGCATTCATCGCGGAACAGGATGCGCGTCGCCTGAACTTCCGGTTTCAAGGCTGGCATCTGGGGGTGATGGTCCTCCGCGACAACGAATCGGGGAGCCTGTGGTCGCATCTGACGGGCTACAGTCTCGGCGGTGAACGACGGGGACAACACCTCGAGCCGCTCGCGGTCGTTGTCACCACCTGGAGCGCCTGGCGTGGACGATATCCTGAGAGCCAGATTCCCGAATTCGATTATCGGAGCGTGTATAAGACGACCTTTCCAATTTCCTCGCTCAAGTTGAGTCCGGAAGCCACTCGCAGCCTGGCCCGGCCGGATGACCGTCTTACCGCCGAGACCCGCGTTTTGGGAGTTTCACACGGCGGGCAATCGAAAGCGTATCGCCTCGATCCGCTGCGCGAATTGACCCTGGATCGGCTGGGAGGTCGCGACATCGCGATTCTGCATCTCCCGAGTGGAGAGACTGCGGTCTTGGAATCCAATGTCGACGGACAGAAGCTGCGACTTCACCTGGAATCGATTGGCGATGCACTGCGTCTGGTGGATGCGGAAGGGGAGCCCGTCGACTTGTCGGGAGTGATTCTGAATGGTCCCCGACAAGGTAAGCGTCTGCCGACCGTCAATGCGGTTGAGACCAAGTGGTATGCCTGGGCGGCGTACCATCCTGAGACTCTGGTCGATGGACTCGCTTCGACCACAAAAGGGGTCTGCCTCCCCATTCTGCTGCCCCAGCCTCCGCAGCGGCCGGCACGGGAAAAGCCGACGCCCAAAGCGACGCGAAAAGAACGACGGGATCAACGCCGCAAGGCGGCCGCCGAGCGATGAGTGGCCCGCACAGCAGGCAGCCGGCTCCCTTCCTTC
This sequence comes from Planctomicrobium piriforme, assembly GCA_945860955.1. Classification (GTDB taxonomy): domain Bacteria; phylum Planctomycetota; class Planctomycetia; order Planctomycetales; family Planctomycetaceae; genus UBA10511. The sequence continues at coordinate 1,057 of CAMATH010000140.1, read as the reverse complement.
CCTTGTCCGCGATGGCCACTCGATCGACCGAGGAACTGATCTTCGAAGCGTGTTTGCGCGAAGTTCAGGCCCCCAAGCCGGGCAACGTCCACCCGGGGGCCGCGTTTAGCGATCTCACTTGCGAGGACTTTATCCGCTCCGCCCATGCGGTCGCTCCGGTTCTGGCCCGAGCGGGCGAATTGGGAATTGGTCCGGCGATTCTGCTCGCGGTTCAGGCGACCCGCCGCGTCGTCGCCACCAACACCAATCTTGGAATGATCCTTCTGCTGGCGCCGCTGGCGGCGATTCCCCGGGACAGATCGCTGGTAGACGGCATCGAACCGATACTGGCCGCACTGACCCGTGACGACGCGGTCGCGGTTTATCAAGCGATTCGACTGGCTATGCCGGGGGCGATGGGAGATGTTCCCGAAGGAGATCTCGCGGTCGGACCGACAGGCACGTTGCGAGAAATGATGGCGCTGGCGGCGAACCGCGACTCGGTGGCCGCCGAATATGCGCGGGGATTCCCGATCGTGTTGGGGCGTGGGTTGCCGATTCTTGCGCGACGCTGGCATGATGAGATCTGGGAAGAGGCAGTTGTCGGGTTGCACCTGGAATTGATGGTAGCGATTCCCGACACCTTGATTGCACGCAAATGCGGCCCCGAGGTCGCACGAGAATCGGCCGACCGCGCCGAGCGGGTATTAGACGCGGGCTGGCCTGCCGATCCGAATGGCCGACGACTCTGCGTTGAACTCGACGCCTGGTTGCGAGCGGACGGACACCGCCGCAACCCGGGGACCACCGCCGACCTTGTGGCGGCGAGCGTGTTCGCGTTCTTGCGCGAGCATCGCGGTTGAGAGTCGAGTCGTTGCGAGCAACCCCCCTGGCGAGCCGGTCGGCGTCAGCCGCCGGGTTTTTCGACTTTGTATGCGTAACGTCGAATGGAATCCGACGACGTGGTCACCGAATCCAGGCAATTGGGCCGCTCAAATCCTGCGGAGGCTTCCGAGGAAACGCGGGTCGATTGCATCCCAGAGAACGGTTTCGCTGTGCGAAAGCGCAGCGGCGGGGG
>CAMATH010000139.1 GCA_945860955.1 Planctomicrobium piriforme | reverse complement strand
CGAAATCAGCACGTATTCGTTCGAGCCCCCCGCGGGTGCCTGGCCGGCGGTTGACAGCATCGAGTCGTCGCCACCGCTCGCGTCAATGCTCCCCAACAGCGAGTTCAAGCCCCGCCCCAAGCGCCTGCGGTTGGAAGGAGCCGAGTCGTGGGAGTCGGAATTCTGCACGTGAATGTCGTCCATGACAATGAACCGTGTGGCGGTGGGTGGAAAGGTCGAGCGCCCGGTATTGCTAGTCTCGACCTGTCACCGGAAGTGGGATGAGTCGCCCACGACCGGTATGGAAAAGCGTGCGGATGCTACCCAGCTTGCCCACATTCGGGCAATACCGGAAACTGAAACCCCGAAACGGATTGTCAGGGGGGAAAGATGTTGTCCCGTCTAGCAGAACGGGGAGCTTTGAGTTCCCGTTCATTCTGCCGGTTTCGCCCCCTCTTGCTGAATCCCGGCCACGACAATCTCCAGAAACTCCCGCGCCCGTTTCGCCAGCTCATCGACTCCCTCGGGCGTTTTGGGCCGGGGCAAAAGCGGGGCGAAGATATTCTCGCAGCACAGCGGCAGTTCGCGGTCGGTGAATGCGACGGTGTGCAACAGTTTATAGTGGTCAATCTCGCCAAAACCCGGACCGCAATCTTCGTCTTTGGGAAAATTGCGATGATCTTTGATGCACAGGCTGCGGATTTCGTCGGCACACTTTCGAATGTCCGGCAGCGGATCGACGTTGAGATAGTCCATCACATTGCCGGCGTCATAGTTAATCTTCACATGAGAATGATTCACTTCACGAGTGATCTCGGCACACGCTTCCCCCGTGCCGGTCTCGCCACCGTGTTGCTTCACGACCAGCACAACATTGAGATCCCGAGCGATCGGTCCCAGCGTCCGGAAACGCTCGATCCACACGGCGCGATTGCTCCCTTGGGTATGCCCGAACGTCAGAACCTGGGGGATTTTTGCCGCCGACGCCTGTTTCAACCGCTGCGTCAATACTTCCAAACCCTTCTTCGCTTCCGGGTAAACGCCGGAGAACATCATCCGGGGTTCGAGTCCCAAATCACGACAGCGTTGAGCCAGCTCCCGGGCTCGCTCGGGCGGGGCATCGTCGGCGAGGATGGGAACCCGTTCTCCCCCCGATTCGAAGTGCGTGGTTCCCCAGGCGACCGACTGATATCCCGCCCCGCGAATACCCTCGAGCGCCCGCTGCAGCGGAAATGCCGAATAGGGAAGCGTCATGCAGGCGATCTGAAATCGGGTGCGGGGCTGTTCCTCTGCCCGAGCGGCCTGCCCGAGGGCGACCCCCCGGTTTGTTGTCCCCACCATTCCAGCCGTCATCGGGCCGGCAAGCAGTCCCATCGACGTTCGGAGAAATTCGCGACGTGGGGAACTCCTGGATGTAAGCATGGCGACTCTCGGTTGAGACACATGGAAATTCAATCGGACCGATTTCCACTTCTGGCGGGACCAGAAAGGGGACGCTTCGCGATATTACCCATTCGTCAACGTTTGGCGGAGGGCGATATACACACCTCCCGCGATCCCATTTGGCCACGACCATGCTGAATCCAAGTCATCTTGAGCCAATTCAACGAAATCCGATACAACCCTCCCCTTGGAGTGCGGGGCCTTGTCCCCGCCTTCCCTTTTTCCTCCCTCGACCCCCGCTTCCAAAATGGACCTGTCCCCTTTTCTTTTCGGGTCCGTCGCGGTGTACGCCGCCCTCGTTTTGCAGACCGCGCTGGCACCACACATCGCCCTGTCTGGTGTCACGCCGCGATTCGTCCCGCTCCTGGTCTGCCTCCTCGCCGCCCGGTGTCCTCCGCGAGTGACGCTCGTTCTCGCCGCAGCCTGCGGCCTGGGAGCCGACTGTCTCACTACCGGCCCGCTCGGTGTCGACACGTCCGCGTGTCTCGTTCTCGCGCTGGCGGTTCACTGGCTGAAATCCAGCGGCTGGCTCGAATTCCCAGTCACCAATTTCGCCTGGATTGCGATCGCTGTCGCCCTGCATACCGCTTTTGGAATCGTCATTCGCGGCGCTCTCGACGAACGTGGTAACGATGCCCGTGCGATCTGCGGCTTCGCGATCGTGTCGGCCTGTTACACCGTCGGCATCACGCTCGGGGGGCGAGTCGTACTCTCCGGACTCCTGGTGACCGTGACCCGCCACAAGTCGGCGTGACGCCATTTTCCCCGGATCGCCAATTCGACCATGCTCAACCGCCCGCAATCGACCTGGCTGTCTGAGTCACAGGGAGAAGAGTGCGTCGCGACGCGGGGAATTGACGCCAGCCCTCGCTTGCGAATTGGGTTGCTTTCGGCCCTGCTGGTCGTCCCGCTGATTGGAATTGGCTTCCGTCTCGCACACGTTCAATTGACACTGGGGGACGAGTACGCGCGCGAGTTTGAACGGACGACCGAACGGATCGAGTCGATTCCCAGTCGGGATGGAAGGATTCTCGCGAGTGACGGGCAGGTTCTCGCGGAAGATCTCGAGATCTTTCGGCTCAAGGTGCATTACCGTTGGATCGAAGAGCCCGCCGACCCCGGTTGGCTCCGCGGGCAGGCACTCCGCCGACTCGACCGCCCGGCACGCCGCGATCCCGAACGAGTCGCGGAGGGCCAACGGCAGGTACTCCGCGATCGCGAAGAATTATGGAGCCTGATTGTCAAACAGACCGGTGTCGACGAGGAACTTCTGGCGAAAAAGCGACGTTCCGTTCAACGACGGGTCGAACAGATCCACGCCCGAGTTCTCAAGGAACGGGAACGCCGGGCGAAAGAAGCACATGCCTCCACCCAGTCCCTCTTCCTGACCGATGGGGAATCGTCTGGAACGTGGAGCGACTACTGGAATCGGGTGGTCGCCGCCCTCACCACTCCCCCCCGCCGTGAGGAAACGGAACCGTTGGTGATCCAGGAGCAGCTCGACTATCACCTGCTGGTCGACAATCTCACTCTGGAATCCGCCGTGGAGATTGAAGCGGGACGCGAGCGATTCCCCGGAACGCGAATTGAAGTCGCCGCCCGGCGGACGTATCCGCAGGGAACCGTCGCGGCACACGTCTTGGGATATCGTCTCCCCGTGTCGGATGAACTGCTCGCCGAGCGCCGCGCGCGGTTTCCGGACGGAGACCCGCTGGATTACCGCCTGGGGGATAGGATGGGGATCACCGGCATTGAACGGCACTACGAACGCCGGCTGCGGGGATTGCGAGGTGAACGGGTCCTGGTCTTGAATCGACGGGGAGAGGTGATTGAAGAACGGGTCGCGCGCGAACCCCGCTACGGACAGGATCTGGTACTGGGGCTGTCGATGAATCTGCAACAGTCGGCGGAAGAGCTGCTTGACGCGACTCTGAACGGTCCGCAGATTGATGAGACCAACGGGAAGAGCCTGCCGACGCCGACCGGAGGGGCGATTGTCGCGATCGACATTCGCACGGGAAGCATTCTGGCGGCCGCCTCGGCCCCCCGATTCGATCCCCGGGTTCTAGTCGAACACGACCAGGCGGGTTGGTCGGCGATTCAAGCCGACGCACGACAACCGCTGTTTCATCGCGCAACCGAGATGACCCTTCCGCCCGGCTCGGTCTTCAAGGTGGTGAGCGCGGTCGGGTTTCTGGAGAGCGGTCGACTTGATCCCGAGCGGGCGCACACGTGTCTGGGCTACCTCGATTCTCCCGAGCGCTACCGTTGCTACACGTTCAAGCACTATGGTGTGGGGCACGGCGACGTGAATCTGACGGCGGCGCTCGCCCGATCGTGCAACGTCTATTTCTTTGACGCGGCTCGTCGGATCGGGTCGGCACCGTTGATCCAGTGGGCCGACCGTTTCGGACTGGGACGCGCCACGGGAGTCGATCTCCCGGGTGAACGAGTCGGCTCGCTCCCCGCGCTGGAGACTGCCGTCAGTTCGAAGCGTGCCCGGGGCACTTCCGGCGAGGCGTTGCAACTGGCAATTGGTCAGGGAAAGCTGACGGCGACACCGTTACAAATCGCCCGGATGATGGCGGCAATCGCCAACGGGGGTCGACTGGTGACTCCTCACTTCGCGCAATCGACCGGCACGGTGCGGACCGAGACTGACCCGGCCGACGCATCGCTCCCGTCAATGGCGCGTTCGGGTGAACCGATTCCCGATCTCTCCAACAACACCTTGGCATGGGTGCGACAGGGTCTGACTGAGGTGGTGGCGCATCCCAAGGGGACCGGTTATAAAACCGTGCGGTTACCGACCGTTCAGATCGCGGGGAAAACGGGAACCGCCGAGCCGGGCGGGGGGAGACCGGACCACGCGTGGTTCGCGGGTTACGTCCCAGCGGGAAGTCCGCGGGTGGCCTTCGTCGTGGTCCTGGAACACGCCGGCCCCGGCGGCCACGCCGCCGGCCCGGTCGCGAGAAAACTGGTTCAGGCGATGCAGGTCGAGAGATTGTTGGGGGGAGTGGAGTTACCGAGCGCGAATTGATGCGTGGAGGGCGGGCGGCGGGTGAAGGAGATCGGTGGGCAACCATCGGTGTCGCGCGGGGAGAGGGGGCGTTACGCAGCTCGGCTTGAATCGGATCCTTCTCCCCGCTTTCGGGGAGAAGGTGGCCGACAGGCCGGATGAGGGGTAATGCGGGTCAAGCGCAAACTAGACGTTACCCAGTACGGAGTCGGTACATTTGATGGGTGTCCCCGTCACCCCCGGCCCCTCTCCCCGCAACGGAGTTGAGTTTGCCTTGCAATGTCGCGCGCGGGGAGAGGGGGGGATCGGCGGCTGCGCCGCGGTTTGTTTCCGATGCGAAGTTTCAATCTGTCTCCACTCGACTCTGCCGAAGACGTCGAGACCGCGGCGTCGTAGGAACGCCGTCCGCCACTTGTCGCGACGACGCTCCGCGGCGTCGCGCCCGACGGCGCAGCCGGCGGTTAGGTCGGCATGCTCGACCCGTTGTCTGGCGGTTTCATGGCGGGATACACTGATGATCGCCAGACAACTGCACACATTCTTCCACCTCACGCCCGCAATGCCCCCCGCCTACGTGATTTCCGCCTGCCGAACCCCCATCGGAAAATTTCTGGGGGGGTTGCGCGAGGTTCCCGCTCCCGAGCTGGCGGCAGTCGCCATCCGTGAGGCGCTCGCACGTGCGGAGATCAGCCCGTCGGCTGTGGACGAGGTGATTCTGGGACACATCTTGTCAGGAGGAGTCGGCCAGGCTCCCGCGCGGCAGGCGGCGCTCAAGGCGGGACTCCCCGACACAGTCGCCGCCTTCAGCGTCAACAAGGTCTGCGGTTCGGGATTACAGGCGGTGATGCTGGGGGCGCAGGCGATTCGCGCCGGCGACGCACGGGTGGTTGTCGCGGGAGGAATGGAGAACATGTCTCGCGCTCCCCACCTGTTGCGCGGAGCGCGTGAAGGGCTGAAATTCGGAGCCGCCCAACTAGACGATTCGATGCTGGTCGATGGTCTGTGGTGCGCGTTCGAAGGCTGTCACATGGGAAATCACGCCGAGTTGACAGCGGTTGAAGCCAATCTTACCCGCCGCGATCAGGATGAATTCTCCGCCGAGAGTCAGGCCCGCGCCGCCCGCGCGATCGCCAGCGGCGCGTTCGCGAAAGAACTGGTGGGGGTTCCGGTCAAAGTCAAAGGGCAACCGGCCTTCGTTGGCACGGATGAATGCGCCCGACCTGAGACCACCGCCGACACCCTCGCGCGGCTCAAGCCGGCGTTTGATCCGCAGGGGACCGTGACGGCTGGCAACTCCTCGGCGCTGGCGGATGGGGCTGCCGCCCTGGTCGTAGTCGACGAAGCGACGGCACTCGGGGCGAAGACGCCGTGGAAGGGGAGAGTCGTCGCCTATGGCACGAGCGGCATCGAACCCCGGCGACTGTTCTTCGCCCCGATCGACGCGATCCGCCACGTGGTGGCGAAGGGGGGGCTGACGCTCGACCAGATCGACCTGTTCGAGATCAACGAAGCGTTCGCGTCACAAACGGTCGCCTGCATTCGGGGCTTGAACATCGACCCGGCCAAGGTCAATGTAAATGGGGGGGCGGTGGCTCTAGGTCACCCCATCGGCGCCAGTGGGGCGCGGGTTCTCACCACACTGCTGTGGGCGCTCCATGCGCGGCAGGCGCGGTATGGCGTCGCGAGCCTGTGTCTTGGTGGTGGCAACGCCGTCGCACTGCTGGTGGAAATGGTGTGACGGTGCCTCGGGAACGATTCAAATTTGACAGGATGAAGAGGATTGCTTCGGCGAGGGACAGTGCTGTTGCGTGTGAGCTACTTTTTACGCGAGGAGCGTCTCCTTACTCCCAACCCTCTCCCCCCATCGGAATCCCCAGGTCCGGACTAGGTTGTTACTTTGGGTGGCCCTATTCCTTTTGCTGCCCTCTGTTCGCGCCGCTCGTCCTGATCGTTGCATTCACGGGTTGTGGCCGCGACAACGCTGTTGATAGGGAGTACGTGGGAGAGTCGCTGAAGAATGACGTCGTGTCCAATGAGTTGCGTGAGGGCGTGGGCGAGAACGGTATAGTCAAAGCGGAAGAGGTGGCCCTGAAGGAGTCTGAAGATATTGTTGCCGGTTTGGCGAGTCGGAATCGCGAACCGGTCTTCGACAGGGCAATCGGTCCGCGACCCGAATTCGGGCGAGACTTCGATTGGGAGGATCAACGCCGCGTCATCGAGTTGTGGGGTCGCCTTGACGAAAATCCAGCCAGTGCGATCGACGGGCTACTGAAACATCTGGATGACGACAGCTATTGTATTACCTTCAAAATGGGAAGGTCTGTCGACAACTATTCAGTGGGTGAGATTGTCAATACGGTGCTGTGGGGCTGCTTGGAAGGGATCTTTACGGGAACATTTCCACCGAATCGTCGATTCAGCTATTTGCCGGTTCCAGCCGTAGACAACCGAATAGAAACGCGCGCCTGGTGCAAGGCTCGCCGTGGAAAGACACTTCTTGAGCTTCAGCTTGAAGCCATTGGAACCTTTGAACGGCAACTCACGGAATACGAAAACGAAAAGGGCATGAAATTCGTGGAACGGCGATTGCGATTGAATGACTTGAGACGTCAACTGATCGAAACTGGAGAACCGATTCCGACAGTTGGAGGGCCTTGGGACCTCGAAACACGGAGATTCTACTGGCATGGAGTTCTTGAGGAGTAGCTTCTCCGAGAGATTATTGGAAAAAACTTGGCTTGTGTGGCACGATTCCAAATTCCTTGTACGCGAAGCCGCTTTCGGGCGGGTTGTATGCCCCGACAATCTCCATGCACGACTCTTCCTCAATGTCGGCCTCCATCCCCAGGGACCAGTAGGCCGCGTTCACGGTCAGTCGGCGGAGTCCTTCGCTTTGAAAGTCCTGCGCGCTCCCCATTGTGACGTGAAAAACCCGCGAGGTCTTCCCGGTGTTGCCCGTCCAGTTCTTCACCCAGGCGATCGGCAGTGGAATCAATTCCTGATTCGGAGCGTCGTCGGGCTTGCGTCCCACCAGCGGCTGACCCTCCAGCAGCGGCACGCACTCTTCGGGAAGGTGTCCTCCCTCGGGATAGGTGCGATACACATCGGACGTCCCCCAGACATCGTTGACGCCCTTGAGAACCGGATGGTTCCGGTTCCGCGCGACGATGATGCCACGCGTCGAGTCCTGTTGCCAACGGCCATGATGATTGCGGAATGATCCGCCCAACACGCCTTCACCGAAGTCGACTTTCTTGCCCCCCTTTTTGTAATCGAATTCAATGAACCCGTGGTTGGCCGTCCGGATGCCGATGATCGGCTTTCCGGAATCGAGGTAGTCATAGATTCGGCCCAGTTGTTCGGGCGGCAACGAGAGCAGCCGACTGAAAAAAATCAGCAGATCGCACGACTTCAAGTGCTGTAACCCCGGAATGTTGTGCGTGACCGACTTGTCTTCCCAGCGGATCTTCTGCGTCGGGTCGACTTCGTTGTTCGCGTTCAAGCTGAACAGTACTGTGCAATGAAACCCGTGATGCCTGGCCAGCAGTTTCGCCAGCATCGGCATCGAATGCTCGCTGCGGTATTCCTGGTCGGCGGCGATAAGCACGATGTGCTTCCCCCGGCCCGGGCCGTCTCCCCCGGGAAAGGTCAACCAGAGCGGACTCTCGGGAACCGGATGCTCCCCGGCATCCGCCGATCGCGGCTGGCCCGCGAATCCGAAGAACGTCCACGCGATGAACAGGAACCGGGTGATCGATGCCACGGTGAATTGTGTTGGAAGCACGGCGAGGTTTCGTCGGGAGGGAATTGGCAGGTCGTGGTGGATCGTCGCGCACTTGCTACGGCGACGGAATCTCATTGACAGTGTAATAGGCGTTGCGATGCAGCAGTTCTTCCCCGTCGCGGGATCTCAAACCGGCCAGATCGAATTCGTACACGAAGCCCTCCACCAGTTTGTCGAGGGTGATGTGGGCCGACAGTCCATCGTCGGCGAGTTCGACCGATTTCACTTTCGCTTGAAAGCGATCGACTTCCGGCCCGCCGTACCCACCATGGTAGGGATGTGTGAACGCCGAGATCTTGTATGAGTCGGGCGAAGCGCCGGTTTCAGGCTCCACCGGTTTCGTGAATGTGACGTGGAATCCGGTCGGCCGAATGGTGATGCGGTTGATCTCGAACGGCATCTTGCCGCTCCACTCGAGTCGTTCCAGGGCGAACGGTTTGATGCCACGAACGGGCCACCCACGATTTGTTCCCCCACACAGCAACTTCCCCTGCGGAGTGAATTCGACATTCAGAATGCCGGTGGAAAGCCCTTCACGGAACGGGTAACACGCCCCCTGCCACACGCCGTTCACTTGTTCTGTCGTCGCCCGCAGCAGAATCGAGAGGGTGAAATCTCCCAGGAACATCTGATTCTCGAACGGTCCGAATTTCCCCTCGGTCCGGTTCACGCTGAACGCTGTGATCGACCGTCCCATGCGAATGTAGGGAAACACGATCGCATACGGAACCAGTGGCTTCACTCGTTTCTTTTCGGTCGCGATGCGACCTCCGGATTTCGGTGTGGGCGGGACCGGTCCAAGTTCGGGGGCGTATTTGTACCATTCGAAACTGGCGGGGTGACCGTGAAAGCTGCCGGGCGAGACCGCCTTCAGACTGCAGGAACAATTCCACGGCCCCTGCGATTCGACATAAAACAGCGCACCATGCTCGTCGAGACCGATGCCGGCGGGACTCCGCAGTCCGCTCGCGTACGGGGTCGTCTTTCCATCGGGGGAGACCTTCATGACGAACCCCCGGTACAACGCCCAGGAGTTGTACGATTCCGACAGCCCTAGGGTGACGTACTGATTCCCCTCAGCGTCGAATTTCGAACCGAACGCGTACTCGTGGTAATTCGCGTAGCCCCAGTTGTCTGAGATCGTTTCAAACCGGTCGGCGACCCCGTCGTGATCGGAATCGCTGACTCGTGTCAGCTCGCAACTTTGGGTCACATAAAACGCGCCGTCTTTCCACTCCAGCCCGAAGATCTCGTCCATTCCGGTCGCGAACAGGTGAAAAGTCGGCGCGGGTTTGGGAGCATCGATCCCCTCCAGGAGGTAGATCTCGCCATGCCGGGTTCCCACCGCCACCACACGGTCGGGCAATATCGCAAATGCTCCCGCTTCGATGACGGTGTCGGCCGGCAGCGGAATGTTCACGATCGGATAGTACTCCCGCTCGCGTTCTTCCGTTCCCCAGCGATCACCCACCTCCTCGGCACGCAGCGTCCCCCATCCCACGCTGACGACCAGCAGCAGGAATACCGGACAGAGACCAGACCAGAACCTGGCAGCGTCACTTTGGAATCGGTTCATAGCGCAGCTCCAGATTCGATTGTCCCTGGGGAATTCGCAGCCGCAGCAGCAATTCCGATTGCTTGGGTTCCTCCGCCAGCGGTCGCAGTTTTGTCTCGACGGGAGGAATTGTCAGTCGGAGTCGACCACTCACAAAGACTCCATCCGACTCCTGACGGATTTCGCCGGTGAGCGCTCGAAACCAGACCGTCTGAGGCTCGGGGGATTCGAATTGCAGAACACGTCGCAAGACACGCCGATCAGTGGTCCCCGCCGCCGTCGATCGATCTTCGATCTCAATCGTTCCACTCCGATACAAAAACGTGGGAATGGAAGCCTCTTTCAAATGGTATCCCCGAAACTGGTACCCGACATTCTTGGGATACAACGGATTCGGATTGACCCGCGCCTCCTTTGTCATGATCGGCAACAACGGCCACGGAGTGTTGTCGTCGGCCAACTGAGCGAACGAGACATCCTGCGCCAGCGTGATCGGCTCGCTGGCAGGGTTAAAACCACCCGATCCCTGACCGTTCCAGTCGACCCCGATGAAATCTCCCTGCCAGATCGCCGACAGTGTTCCCGTCTCGGCGTTGAAGGCATAGCTCAGTTTCTCGGGCAACCCGACCGCGATTCCTCGATAACCCGCCACGCGACTGCGACCCCGGTGCGTCCGGGCGGTCTCCCCCACAGTGAGCTTGGTGTTGCTCCACCGGATTCCCGAAGGATCGGCGGCCGACGTTCCGAGAGACAGGTAATACCAGATCGCCTCAATCTGCTGATCCGTGTTTCCGTCGAGAATCGTCTTGTGGGCCGCGACGCCGTTCGCCCACGAGTACGGCATGATGATCCGGGGTCGAAACGCCCCGGGATTGCGGACGAAGCTGTTGAACCAGCCCGGTTGGAGTCGCTGGTACGTGGTCATCAGGTCGATCCCTTTGTTGACCGGCGCGGGCTTCCCGTTGAAGTTGTGGCACGCGACGCAATACACCCCCTTGTCGCCGAGCAACTCCTGCCCCCCCTTGCGCAGCAGCCTTTCGCGCTGGCGTTCGGTTTCGGAATTGCTCTCGGGACTGGGGATCTTCATCTCCACACCGTTCAAGATGTCGGCTCGCGCGAAGATCGCCGGGAGATGGCCGAGGTTGGAAGTGCCATACTGCGGCATGCGGGTCGCCATGTAAGGGCGCACACTCTCGCCGTCGAACAGTACTTTCTTCAGCCACTCGGGTCGCAGTTTCGCCCCCAGCAGTGTCAGCGGCGGAGGAATTCGTCCATCCTCCCCCAGGTTCTTTTCGCTCGTTGTGAAAAACGGACTGTAGTCCTCGGGCACGCCGCCGAAGTCGTCTCGGATATGACACGCGATACAGCGAAACGCCGTCAGCGATTTCGCGATCACGGTCTGGTCATCGTCGTCCTGACGGTCGGCCCTGAGCGCGGCGGTCATCGCCTTGATTTGAGCCGGCTCGAGTGAAAAGCGGGGATGTCGACCGGCAGCGTTGGACAAGCAGCCGGTCGATGGAGAAGCACCGGTCGGTACCGACCGTCGTGGTGCCGCTTCCATCCCGGGAAAGCGATGACACGCGGCGCAATTCAGTTCCTGGAAATACTTCTTGCCAGCGGCGACCAGCGGTTCTTCGGGAGTGAGGGCCATCGCCTGTGCCGGCTGTTCACCCATCAGATAGTCGGCGATCGCAGCCGACTCGGCGGGGGTCAGCTTCAGGTCGGGCATGCGACCGGAACTGCGGACAGCGAGCGGTTGAAACAGAAACTTTTCCAGCGACTTCACACTGTACTTGCGGGCGACATGTTCGAGCGAGACGGCGATCGGCTGGAACTCTTTCTTCTCGACTGCGGGCTCGTCGGAATCTTCGTCCGCGACGTCGGCAGCATCGGGTTGAGGGGCGGGGCGCGGCTCGTCCAGCGGTTCCCGGAAGCCATGGCAGGCGACGCAGCCCACGGCGTGATACAGCCGTTTTCCCTCCTGGCGATCCGCCGGCTGTTTCCAACGTGAATCGAAATAATTCTTCGCCCGTTCGACCAGAAAGTGCGTCAGCGCTTCCGCGATCTGGTCACGCTCTTTCTCGGAGCGCGACGACAGCAGGTCGGGCATGTTGGTGCCTGGATGGGCCTTCGACGGCTCCGCGAGAAACCGTCGGAGGAATTCGGGGTCGATTCGCGAACCGGCATCCGTCAGATCGGGCGCGACCGGGGCGGGAACGGAGGCGTTGTCCAAACCCGCGTGACACGCGGCACAGCGGAGTTCCGAGATCAACAGCTCCCCCGCCTGGACTTCGGTCAGGGGATGATTTCCGGGGATCGCCGAACCTGTCGGCTCGGCCCCCGCCAGGCTGGCGAACCAAGTGAGAAGCAGCCCCACTAGGAACGCGCAACCGAAAGTCCCGGCGGTACCAGACTGCCGAGTCGCATCATTCATCGCTCTCTCGCATTTCAAACGGCCGGGGGGGGGGGTGACACTGTCGGGGAGTGATGATATCCAGTCGATTTGGGAAAGCGAAAGACCGGGGTCCAGGGTCCAGACAACCCGGGGGTTGCAAACGCCTCTCGGGTCTGCGTCAATAGACGCGACTGGCGGCTGACAATCGACCGCCGCGTCGGGAGAACACGATGATCACCCGTTTCCACGTTGAAAACTACAAAGCGCTGCGCGACGTCACACTCGAACTGACGCCAATTCATGTGTTGATCGGACCGAACGACTCCGGAAAGACGAGCCTCCTGGAAGCGATTGGGGCACTGAGCCGGAGCGTGGATGTTCCGTTGGCAGAGGCGTTTCTGGGGGCGTGGAAGGGACCGCGGCTTGTTTGGAACCAGCGGGAAGATCTCAATGTGACGTTTTCGGTTGAACTCGTTAATGGGCTGGGAGCGTTTTCGGGGAACTACGAGATTTCAGTTGCGTTTCATCCAACCGAACGGCAGGTGTTTCGAAAACGCGAGCTTTTCCATGGCGACGCACCTTACCCTGCGAATCTCGGTGGACACTCACTTGTTTCCATGGTTCTCAGGCAGAATTTCGCATGCGAAGATCAACAGCGACGTGAGTGCCGTGAGGTTCAAATGGCACTGTCCGCGTGCTGTGTTGCCCGTTGGACGGGCCGCATGCTCGCATTGCCCAGCGCGTTGAATCCGAACCGTCAGTTTCAGATCGATCCCTCCGGTTTCGGTTTGGCCTCCTGTTTGGACGACATCCTGGGAGACCGCGGGGGACGCTTTGAGAAGATTGAGAGCCGCTTTCGGAACTACTTTCCGCAGGTTCGTTCCATCAAGCTGAAACAAACCGAAGCGTATGAATGTCCGTACGACGCGGCGGCCGCCGTCCCTCAACTCAGACAGACTCGTGGCAAAGGAATCTTTTTTGAATTCGTTGATGGGGGGGACGACATCGCCGCCGACCAGGTTTCGGAGGGGATGTTGCTGGTCCTCGCCTATCTGACGATTCTGAATCTGCCGAAACCGCCCCGGCTGCTGCTGGTCGAAGAGCCCGAGAACGGCATTCATCCACGACGTCTTGCCGACATCCTCACGATCCTGAAGGAACTGGTCGCCGATCAGAAAGAGTGTCAGGTGATCCTCACCACCCATTCCCCCTACGTCCTCGACCACTTTCAACCCGAGGAAGTCACGCTCTGTCGGAAGGGGTCGGACGGTGCCATCTGCGTCCGTCGGTTGTCCGAAAGTCAGACAGTGAATGATCAGAAAGACATCTTCACGCTCGGAGAAATCTGGGCGGGTGAAGGGGACGAGGCGCTGATGGAAAAATCGTCTGAGGCCGTCACGCAGCCATGAAGATACTGCTCTTAGGAGACGGAGCCCACGAATTGGAGGGAGCGTTGCAGCAATTGGTATTGCGGCTATTCGGAAATGCCCCTGAAATCGATTTCGTCCCATTCCGCTTTTCCGATCGCCGTGTTCACATCAACTCGATGAAAGGCAAACGAGGCGGCATGAAGAAACGCGCGATCCGGTGGTTGCTTGAGGCGAAGGATTTGGAGTGCGATGCGGTGATAGGCATCGTGGACCACGATGGTTTCGACGATCGAATTCAACAGATCCATGACGCACAGAGCGAAAACGGGGTCGACACGCCCCGCGCGTTCGGTATCGCGATCCGGTCGTTCGACGCGTGGATTATCGCGGACGAGTTGGCGTTGACGCAGGCGAGTGAAAAAACAACCCCACAGTCGAGGTCGCCGGAAAGCTTGCGCGATCCAAAATCTGACTGCCGCAAACTGATGAAGATCGCAGACAAATACGAGCGACTCCAGGACTTTTATGCGGCCGTCGCCACCCACGCACGTCCTGCGGTTCTAAGTGATCGCTGGGAAAGAGGTTTTGCCCCGTTCGCTGAGCGAGTTCGACAATTGCAGGGGGCGCTGGGAGCGGTTGGTGATGGTTCGTGATCACCTGACGAAGACCGGCCGAGATCGCGGCGAAGAGGCGAAGCCCCGACGGCGGTCGTGGGAGCCGACTGTGCCGCGATGACGGTCGTTTATCAATTGCCGTTACCGCTCCAGTGATGGGTCACGACGAGTGTGGAATCTGCCGACGGACGATAGGGTCTCTCCTGAATTCCCCCAATTTCCTGCGCAAGAAATTGGCGTTTTTCAGGAAACTCGCCGCACTCAAGGACGCAAGTCGTTTCACAGCACTTCGTGCGCAACCAGATCCTCATATGTCTCGCGTCGGCGGACGAGGCGGTGGCTGGTGCCATCGACCAGTACCTCACACGCCTTCGGTCGTGAGTTGTAGTTGCTGCTCATCGCCATCCCGTACGCGCCCGCGCTGAAGGTACACATCAGATCGCCCCGCTGCATCGGCGGAAGCGAGCGTCCCTTAGCCAGGTAGTCCCCCGATTCACAAATCGGGCCGACGACGTCGGTCGGTTCGCAACCGGCAATCTCGACTTCGTAGTCTTCGGGCGGGGGGACGGTCGCGTTCACCGGCCAGATCCGATGGAAGGCGTCATACATTGCCGGTCGGACCAGGTCGTTCATCGCCGCGTCCTGAATCACAAACAGCTTGCCCCCCTCGCGCTTGGTGAAAATCACCTGACTCACCAGAATCCCCGAGTTCCCGACAATGAATCGACCCGGTTCGAGAGCCAGTCGACACTCCGCCTTCTGAACGGTCGGAACAATCACGCTGGCATACGCCGACGCGGGCAGCGCTTCCTGCTTGCGGTAATTGATCCCGAAGCCACCGCCCAGGTTGATCCAGCGGGTGTCGTGACCCCGGGCGCGGAACTTCGCGACCACCTCCGCCGCCTTGACCACCGCCTGTGCGTAAGGTTCGGTCGTCAGAATGGGCGAACCGAGGTGCATGTGGATCCCGCGCAGCGACAGACGCTTGTCAGCCAGAACCTTCTCGGCGAGCTGTTCGGCCCGCTCGATATCCATGCCGAACTTGTTCCCCTTCTTGCCGGTGGTGGTCTTGGCGTGCGTCTTCGCGTCGATATCGGGATTGAGCCGCAGGGCGACCGGACCGACCTTCCCCAGCGACTGGGCGACATTGGCGATCGCGTCCAGCTCGGCTTCGCTTTCGACGTTAAACATCAACACGTTGTTTTCGAGGGCGAAGCGAATCTCTTCGTCGGTCTTGCCCACACCCGCGAACACCACTTTGCTGGTGTCGGCACCGGCCTGCTTCACCCGGTACAGCTCTCCCCCCGAGACCACGTCAAAGCTCGAGCCGGCGTCATTCATCACTTTCAGAATGCCGAGGTTCGAATTCGCCTTCACCGAATAGCAGATCACCGGCTCGACAGCCGCGAACGCCTGCTGAATCTGATTCAGATGGTGCAAGAGCGTCCGCTTGGAATAGATCCACAGTGGTGTGCCGTACTGCGCCGCCAGATCGGCGACGCGGGTCTCTTCGCAGTACAGTTCGTTGTTCTTGTAGTGGAAATAGTCCATGGCGGGTCGTTGTGTGTCGCTGTGAAATGAAAGTGAGTGTCGCCGGGCGGAATCCAGTTGAGAATGATCCGGATTCCGTTTCCTGACGGGCGCGGCTCGGAAAGATCCTAGCGCCGGTAGCCGAATCGATGGGCGGCGAGCAGTTCCGCGATCTGGATGGCATTGGTCGCCGCCCCTTTTCGCAGGTTGTCACTCACGCACCAGAACGACAGGCCGTTGGGGTTCGACAGATCGCGGCGGATTCGGCCGACGAACACCTCGTCACGCCCGGTGCAGTCGGCCGGCATAGGGTAACGCCCCCGCGCGGGATCGTCGACGACAATGATTCCCGGGAAACTCGAAAAGAGAGACCGCGCTTCATCGGGCGAGATCGGCCGTTCGGTTTCGACGGTAATCGTCTCGCTGTGACAGTTGGCGACCGGGACACGCACGCAGGTGGCATTCACCGCCAGGTTCGGCAACCCCATGATCTTGCGGGTTTCGTACACCATCTTCAGCTCTTCGCTGGTGTACCCGTCTTCCTTGAAACTGCCGATCTGAGGAATGAGGTTGAACGCGATTGGATGGGCGAACGTGGTGTATTTGTAATCACCGCCAGCGAGTTGCGCCTTCGTCCCCTCCAGCAGATCGACAGTCCCCTGCAGGCCGGCACCGCTCACCGCCTGATAGCTGCTGACGATCACCCGCCTCAGCGTGGCGGCGTCATGCAAGGGCTTAAGGGCGACAACCATCTGCGTCGTCGAACAGTTCGGGCTGGCGATGATCCCGTGGGTGATCAAGGCGGCCTGCGGGTTGACCTCGGGAATCACCAGGGGAATGTCGGGCTTCATCCGCCAGTAGCCCGATTCGTCGATGACGGTCGCGCCGGCCTCGACGGCGGCGGGGAGGTATTTCTGCGCGACGTCGTCGGGGGTGCTGGCGATCACCAGATCGCAGCCAATGAACGCCTTCTCGGTCAGCTCTTCAAGCTGATACGTTTTCCCATCGAATTCCAGCGATTTGCCCGCTGACCGGGCCGACGCCAGAAATCGGTACTGCTGGACGGGAAGCTGGCGCTGAGCCAGCAACTGCAACATGATCCGGCCGACGGCCCCCGTGGCCCCGACAACGGCTACCTGCTTGAACACGAATGACGCTCCATGAATGGGTCGAAAGAGTTCCTGATTGTTGCCGATCAAACGTCGGATTTCCACTCCCCGCAGGCAACCCGATTTGTGCCACGCCGGTAAAACCACTGTAATCGACACCGCCCGGCACAGGGTGGGCTGCCCCAACGATCCGTCGCAGGTCGCAATTGTGCGAATTTCCCTACCCGCGTTACAGTAGGACTCCGCGCGGAGTCGCTTGATCCCTACGATCGGCTGATTGTCCGCATTCTTCCGCTGTTCGTATCGGATCGGTCCGTGCCTCACGATTTCATTTCTTTGGAAGAACTCGCCGTCCAGCTCGGACGTGACCGGCGCGAGGTCGAGAAGCTTGTGCAGCGCGGTCGTATCCCCGGTCATCGAATCGATGGAACCTGGCGATTCCACCCGGCCGAAATCCGACATTGGCTCGAACAAGAGATGCGGGAGTATTCTCCCGAAGAACTCGCAGGGGTCGAGTCGGCCCAGCGGGCCCTCTCTCCCGCCACCGAATCCCCGGTGACGACGCTTCTGGCACCGGAAACCGTCTGCGTCCCGCTCGACGCCCGCACCAAACGCTCGGTATTGGAATCGCTGATTGAAGTGGCGGGGCGGACCTGGCAGATCTGGGAGCCGGCCGTCGTCCTCGAAGCGTGCATCGAACGCGAAAACGCCATGTCGACCGCATTTGATTTCGGCATCGCGATCCCCCATCCTCGGAATCCCCTCCCGCAGGCGCTGGGCAGTTCGATCATCGCGTTTGGCCGAACGCTCTCGGGCATCCCGTTCGGCGGTGCGAAGCGTTCTCTGGCCGACATGTTCTTTCTGGTGTTGTGCCGAGATTCGCGAACGCATTTGGCGGTGCTGGCGCGACTCGGTCGGTTGTTGCAGGTGGAAGGGTTTGTCGACGACCTGCGCGCCGCGGAAACGTCTCTCGACGCCTACGACCTCATCTGCGCCGCTGATCAGAAACTCGAAGACGAATGAATCCCGACGACGCGCCCTCCACCGCGATCGAACCTGCCGCTGTGACAGCAGCCACGCATACGACCGCGCCGATGGAAGCCTCGTGTCCGCCCCCCTTGCAATGGCAGGAGGTGTTGCGCGAGGTCCAACAACAGTCGAATCATTGGACAGTCGAACGGCCGGGAACCACTCTTTCGGGAATGTCGCTGGGCGACGGACCACCGATCGTGTTTTTGAACACACTGTCCGAACCCCGGGAAGTGTGGTTTCTGCTCGCTTGGCTGCTGCGCGACCAATACCGGTGTGTGCTGTTCGACTGGCGCGGGATCCGGACACCCAACAGCGCTCAGGTCACGTTGGATCTTCTGGTCGAGGATCTCCTCGCGATCGTCGACCACTGGCCGGGGCAGTCCAACCGACTGATCGCAACGAGGTTCGGGGGCATGGTCGCGCTGGGCGCGATGGCACAGCGGCCCAGCCAGTTTCTCAATCTGACCTGGATGGGTGGTTACGCACGGAGGGAATTCTCCCCGACCGAGCGGCTGCTGGTCGCGCTGGGCAAAGTCTGGCCGTTTCGAGCCAGGTCGTTGCTCGGGCGGCGATCGATTCTTCGGCAGAATCACCGCCGATGGTTTCCGCCTTTTGATGAGACGCGTTACGACTTTCTGAGTGATCTGACGGGACAGGTTCCGGTGAAGGGACTCGCGCGGCTGGCGTCGGTGGTGGGTCAGGCCGACCTGCGACCATTGCTTCCCACAATTTCTCAGCCGGTGCTGTTGGTGGGTACCGAAGGGCAGGGAGCAGCGCTGCGAGCGGCGGGCGACGCGCTGGCGGCGGCATTGCCGAACGTTCGCCGTGAGGAAATGCACAACACCGGACTGATTCCCGCGCTGACGCATCCCCACCGCGTGGCGAAGATCGTGCGGAGTTTTCTCGACAGTCTGACGATGACCCCAACGACGGGGTAAACGACTCCTCGCGGGCTGTGAAACTAAGCGCCGCCATTTTCTGTCGGACGGCTTTGCACGGGAGTCAGCGGCTGCCCCCAGTGCGTCGTCTTGACGGCGGAGGCACAGCGGGGGCAGTCTTTCGGAGAAAGACGCCTACGTTCCGAGTGCGCGGCCCGCTGTGCGTACTCCGTCGCACGACGCACTCGGGGATTGACGCCACCTCGCAAGCGAGACGTCCATCGCAAAATGAAATGGCCCCCGTCGGGGCTTCGCCTCTTCGCCGCACTCGCACCGCACCACCCCCGTAGCGCGGGTTTCAACCCGCGCGCACCCCACGGTTCGAAAGAAAGAAGTTTTGACAGGATAAAAGGGAGGAACAGGATTTTCAGAACTGACCTACCGCACCCGTCAATCCTGCCATTCTACTTCCTTCCATCACTTTCTTTATCCTGTCCATCCTCTTCCTCCCTTTCATCCTGTTACCCCTTTTTTCTTCCGTCCGGCACTCCGGACTTCTCGTATGCCCGTTCAAGCGACTGACCCCGCGGTGGATCACGCTTCGTGCGGGGGATTCCGGCCTTCGAGTTCATACAGCGCGTTCTGTGCCGCGTGTTGCTCGGCTTCTTTTTTGTTCGACCCCCAGGCCGCCTGAAACAGCCGTTCCCCCACCTGGGCCGACACCTTAAAGCACTTCGAGTGATCGGGGCCTTTTTCATCCAGCAGGCGATAGACGGGGGTCGCCCCCTGGTGCTTTTGCGTGTGTTGCTGCAAGAGACTCTTGTAATTTCGCCCGTGATCGAACCCCGCCGACAGATCGACCTCGGGTTGAATCAGCCGCAAGACAATCGCCCGCGCTTCGTCCAGCCCCCCATCGAGATAAATTCCCGCCACCAGCGATTCGAACACCGCCGCCGCCACCGAGGAGGGGACCGTTTCATTCAGGCTGAGCCCTTTTCCCAGCAGCATAAAGCTCGGCAATCCCAGCGATTCGCTGATCTTCGCGCAGGTGGAGCGACTCACCACGATCGACTTGATGCGGGTCATTTCGCCTTCGGTCTCACCCGGAAACCGTTGAAAGAGCAGTTCGCAGACGATTAGTCCGAGGACGGAGTCCCCGAGAAACTCGAGTCGCTCGTTGGAGGCGAGCCGATGATTCGCGCTGGAGGCGTGCGTGAGGCACGTCTGCAACAGCTCGCGATTTTTGAACTGATATCCCAGCGCCGCCTCGCACTTTTCGAATGCGTCCAACTCACGTTCGACGTGTTCTTCAATGGTGTTGGCGTCGGGCACGGGACTCACATCATCTCTCCGGGTTGGGATGCCATCCTGCATCCTCCTGCACTACCTCTAACGGGAAGTCCGCACACTTGTCAACTACCGGGGTCGAGATGGTACAACGCTGTCGACCAGCCCGAAAGTCCCGCGTAGCGGGCTACCATCTGTCGGCGGTAGCGAATGGATCCCCTGCGAAGCGCTTCCGGGAACGCCGGCTCGATCTTGAAGTCGTGCAGCACGAGCCATTCGGGCGGGTTCTGACGGGCTTCCTTTTCGGGGACAAAACGCGATGTTGGAGAAGACGAGTCAAGCCCCGCAACCCCCCGTTCCACGAATGCGCGAATGCGGTAAGGGTGATCGCCAGCATACTCCAGGACTCGCCACTCACTTTCGCGTTCCATCTCCCGCGCGATCCCGATCGGATCCCCCCGTCCTCGTTCGAGCAACCGCCACACATGTGTCCCCTGTGCCAGGGTGAATCCCACCATCGCAACCAGCGCCACACGTCGCGTGACACCGCCACGACTCCACGCTCGGGCCAAAGCCCAGGCGATCGTGATCTGCGCCAGCGCCACCCCCACCAGAAAATACCGCGGGTAGATCTCGTAGCGCGCTTCGACCAACACCACCGCCGACGGAATCAAGACCCCAGCCAGTGCGACCAGCAGGCACCACCGCCGTTCGCTCTGGAACAGGCTCAGCCACGCGCCGACCACGATCACTCCTCCGACAACGCCCCCGACCCACAACCCCGCCCCTTCATAGGGGCCACCCACCGTCAATGACAACGTCTGGAGAACCACCTCGGTCACCGGGATCACCGGCCCCCCCGGATTGAACGCCAGCCGCAGGTCGATGAAGTACAGCCAGCCGAACCACAAAATGCCCGGAAGTCCCACCAAAAGCTGCCCGATCCCCGGCCGGCGGTCGTGTGGCTCGCTCCACAACACATCTTTGAGCCCCATGAGGCCGACCGCTGCCAGATAACAGACAAACACCGGCTGCGCCGTCACCCCCAAACACTCGGCGATTCCCACAACCGCTCCGTTCCACTTCGACGGAACCAACCGCAAACGCTCGCGAAAGTCCCACGAAACGATTGCGGCGCAAACGGCCATCGAATATCCCCGCGCCTCCGATCCATAATGCACGAGCAGGTACGAGCTGGCGACGGCGACGGCGGAGAACAGGCCCGCGCAAGGGGACCGACGCAATCCCATCCGGGCGGCGAACCAGACGCTCGCTCCTCCGCACAGAACCGAGGGCAACCGGTACGCGAGGGGAAGACGCTCCGGTCCCAGCAGCCAGGCGACCAGGGTATTGAAATAGTGGTTGTTCTCGTGATGAACCTTGGTGAAGACATCCAGCGGCGATCGAACTTTTCCCACGACGTCGGGGCCAAATGTCCAGAGTTCGTCAAACCACAAATCGTCACAGGCGGCGAGCAACCGCACCGCCAGCCCCACGCAGGTGATGGCAGCAACCAGGATCCAGACAAGCGGACTGACTGCGGGAATGGGAGACCGCGCCGGGGGTGGCGTGGCTCCAGCAACGGCGACACGCGGCTCGGTCGATGCGGATTCAGGCATGGTCGGGGGATTCTATCGCGCGCCGGGAGGTGGTGCCAAACCGCTGACGACAGCGGGTTCCGCCGTTGTCGTTCTCCGCACGGCGGAAAATGTGACTTTTCTGCAGAGCCGCGCCCGTTAGGAAGCGGTGATCGACTACCGCTTCCTAACGGGCGCG
>CAMATH010000138.1 GCA_945860955.1 Planctomicrobium piriforme | reverse complement strand
CTGACGGGCGCGGCTCGGGCCAGACGTCACAGTTTTCCTCGTTCTGCGACTCATTCACCTTGCGACTCGCCCGCATCAGTTTTTCTTCCTCACGTTACTAGCCTGCCGTGTCTACTCTCCGACTCCTCCCGTTCCTACGCCGCGCGTTCCATCAGTGGAACTCGCTTCGACTGCACCGTCACGCCGTGGCGATTCTCGGGTCCGCGCGACAGTTGGAGTCGGCAACTGCGGACGAATTGCGTCAACAGTCGAACGACCTGCGTTGGCGGGCCTGGCGCGGGGCCGAGCCTGCCGAGTTGGTCGATGCCGCGCTCCCTTTGGTGTGTGAAGCGATCCGGCGGCAGATGGGGTTTTCGCCTCACGTGGAACAGGTGATGGGTGGCCTGACTCTCGTCCAGGAATGCGTCTCCCAGATGCAGACAGGCGAAGGAAAAACACTGACGGCGCTGTTGCCCGCCTTCGTGCATTCTCTCGCGGGACAGGGAGTCCACGTCTTGACGGTGAACGACTATCTCGCCGAGCGCGACGCCGAACTGGCACAGGCGGTTTTGGGTCCGTTGGGGGTTTCGATTGGGCGGGTGCATCCCGAACTCGATGCGGCGGACCGCCGGTCGGCTTACGCCTGCGACGTCACCTATGGAACCGCCAAAGAAATCGGATTTGACTTTTTGAGAGATCGCCTGCGTGAGTCGCCGCAGGGCTTTCCCGAAGGTGGAGAGGACGCCGACAATCCCTCGGCTCAAAAACCAGTCCAGCGCGGACGGTACTTCGCGCTGGTTGACGAAGCCGACAGCCTGCTGATTGACGAAGCCCGCACACCCCTGCTGATTGCGACCCGCGATCCCTCCAGTGCCACCGACCGGGCACTGGTCCGCTGGTGTACGCGGACAGTCGACCTGTTGAACTTCGGAATCGATTTCACGTTGGATTCGGGGCATCGCTCGGCGAGACTTACCGACGCGGGTTGCCTCAACCTGTTGCGACTGCCTCGTCCGTCGATGTTGGAAGGGATCGATGTCGAACGGCTGTATCACCAGATCGAACAGTCTCTGACGGCGCGGCATCAGTTCTCGCTCGACCGCCACTATGTCATCGCTGAGGGGAAAGTGGCGATTGTCGATGAGTCGACGGGGCGGGTGCTGGATGGTCGCCGCTGGCAACAGGGACTGCATCAGGCGATTGAAGCCAAGGAAGGGTTGGAAACGAGCGACGCCACGCGCACGACCGCGAAAATCACCGTTCAAACGTTGTTTCGCTCGTATCGTCGGCTGTCGGGTTTGACGGGGACTGCCCGCAGCGCGGCGGGGGAGTTCCAGTCGGCGTTTCGATTGCCTGTCGTCACAATCCCCACCCATCGCCCGTGCCTGCGAAAGACCTGGCCAACGCGGGTTTTTGTGACACTCGAAGCGAAACACATCGCCGTCGCGCACGAGGTGCAGCGACTGTTGACGCAAGGCCGCGCCGTGCTGGTCGGAACTCCTTCAGTCGCGGCTTCCGAACGGTTGGACGACACGCTCTCGCAGCTTGGCATCCATGCCGATGTTCTCAATTGCCGGGCACTCCGCCGCGAGGCCGAGATCGTCGCTCAGGCGGGGCAACCAGGCCGGGTGACCATCGCCACCAACATGGCGGGCCGAGGGACGGACATTCGGGTTGACCCCGAGGTTTTGGCGCGGGGGGGGCTGCACGTGATCGGCACCGAGCGGCACAGTTCCCGTCGCATTGATGATCAACTGGTCGGCCGGACCAGCCGACAGGGAGAACCGGGCACCTGCGAGTTTCTGCTCTCACTCGAAGATGAACTGCTGTCACACCTCCCGCGCGAACGCCTGGAACCGTGGACTCGCGCAGCCCGGCGAGTCGCCAATCGCGACGGCGAACTCCCGAAGCGCTGGCACAGGCTGTTCGACCGCGTGCAACGCCGACTGGAACGGGACCACGCGCGACAACGGGCGGAACTGCTGGTCTATGAACGCCGCCAGCGGGACTTGTGTCGCGAAACAGGACTGGACCCCTGTCTGGATCTCCTGGAGTAAATCATCGTTCAAGGGGGGATACCGGGCGGAGTGATGATAGTTCGGTCTTGAAGCTGGAGTTTTCTGTGTCGGAAGTTCGTGTTTTTGTTGCGCCGCCCCGTCGACGCGATTTACAGGGGGATTGGCGCGACATTCTCGTGACGACCCCATCCGGCTTGGGGCCTGTCGACTGAGTGCGCCGTGCAGCGGCGGAATTTTTGCGACCTCGCACGGTTCGAACTGATCAGTCACGGAATGTCCTCCAGCGAAATCGCCGATCGCCTGAGACTGAGTGCGAAGACAATCGAAACTGACCTCGTCCATTTCCACGGAACGCTCGGCCTTGCCGACAATTCCTTTTTTGTTCCAAGACTTGCTGGAATTCTCCGAACCGCTAGACTACTTCCCGTGTCAGTCGTTCTGGCGTGGTATTTCGACACCGCGTCGCAGGCAGACTCGATTCCGGGTAGTGTAACGGTAGCACAGCAGGTTTTGGTCCTGCTCGTCTAGGTTCGAATCCTAGCCCGGAAACTTGGCACATTCCCGCGATGGGCGAATGATCTCGAGGTTTTTCGTCACGAAACGGTCGCCATGCGGCCGCAGTGGTCAGCGGCCATTGAGAGTGTTCATCGAAGGGGGCGTCAAACGGACCGCCAGAGTGGGCCTGAATTGGCCTACCGTGGCGGAAACTCTTACCGACTGTTCGTATGCGAGTCGGCCTGACTTCGGTCCCGGAACACTGCCCTGCGCAGTTCTCCTCCGGGCCTCAATCGGCGGAACAGCCTTCGGACTCGCAGACTCCCGCGTGGCAACAGGCGGCGTCACCGGCACAGCACCGCGAACTCTCCGTACAGCAGCCGGATTGGGCGATACAACAACCACCGTCTTCACGCGTGGTCGTCGCGGCGGCGGAATTTGACAGCGAGTAGCCAACCCCCACCAAAGAGGCCAACGCGACGACAAAGCACAACGATTTCAAAGTGGACATGACGCAACTCCGAATTTGGAAATGGAGTGAAGATTGAGACGCAGGTCATTCGGCGGACCATTCCGCCACAATGGACTCTCAGCAGGCGAAATCCGTTCGCCGTGTCTCAACAGCGCCACACGCACAACTCAATGTGCCTCGCGCAATGTCGCCCCTCATGTGGACCAATGCCTCGCGCCAGGTTCCCAGCAACCTGAGATTCCGAGCCACTCCACGAGCGCCACTCGTAGGCCACCCCCGCCGGATCCGCTGCCGACACCTTGAACGAAGTCGGTTTGGTCGTTTCTTTCGAGCAACAACAACCAACCTGAGTGGGGGAGGCGGGGACTTTCCAGGGTACGTCCCGTTGGCCACAACACCCGTGCGAAGGTCTCGAAACCCCAGTCGCGATCGACGACCCCCGAGGCGGCTGGCAACACCAGCCCACCGGCGTCGCCAATGGAATGGCGACCAGCAGTAAGAGCAGATGTTTGAAAATGCGGGCCATGTTGACGTGTACGTCACGGATGGTGAACGTGCTGGAAATCCCGAAAAGGAATTCCGCCGTCCGGATTTCTGCCGAACCATTGCGCTGTCCGTCCCGGCAGGTGATACGAATCGAACACGGTGTCGAGTCGAACAAACAAGATCAACTTCGGGCCGCTTTGTTCCATGCGGCGGCTGGCCGCGCATTCGCAATGTGGCCGTCTTTCTCCGAAAGACTGCCCCCACGGTTCCTCCACCGTCAAGTTAAGCACTGGGGGCTGCCCGAGGACTCACAATGAAGCACCCACATCCGAATTCGACCAGCGGTTCACTTCTCCGCTGGCACCGTGCGGCGTCGGATTCATCTTGCGACGGACGGCTCGCTTGGGATGTTGCGCCAGGCCAGAGTGCGTCGAGTGACGAAGTTCGCACAGCGGGCCGCGCACACAGGCCGTGCGGGCAACATTCTCGCGAGTCTGGGAGAAGGCTTGCAACCGCGCGGTCCCTTTCTGACAATGCCCGCGAACGACTACCGCATCGCTCTCGCCCTCCTCAACTTCAGACAGGTTTCGCCGTGCCTCCCCAGACTCGCCCCAACGCCACTTCCCCCGCGTTGCCTCCGGTCATACTGAGCGCCTTCGCCGACGAGGCGGCCAATTCCAAATCGGTCGTCGAACAATTCGCCGTGCTGGCCGCTCTTGGGCTGCAATACTACAGCCCCCGCTTCCTGAGCGTCTCGGGAGAAGTGAAAAACGTCATGAAGCTCGACAAGGCCGAGCTCAAGACCGTGCGCAAAATGCAGGACGACTACGGCCTCAAGGTGACCAGCATCGGCTCACCGATTGGAAAAGTGAAACTGCTCGACATTGACGACGGTTCGCACAACCGGTTCGTCCCGTTCGACAAGTATCTGAAGGAGGAAGTCTCGGTCGCCATCGATCGCGCCCACGCGCTCGATGCCAAAATGATCCGTGGGTTCTCGTTCTATCATCCCCGCGGTACCGATCCCAAACCGCATGTGGCGAAGGCCGTCGAGCAGCTCTCAGCGATCGCCGAACGATGCGCGAAGGACGGGGTTGTTTACGCCCTGGAGGTTGAGGCGAACCTGATCGGTCAGAACGGTCAGTTGATGGCCGAACTCGCGCGGAAAATCAACCAGCCCAATCTGGTCTGCATCTTCGACGGGGGCAATATCTCGTCGCAGAATTACGACTGCCTCGACTGTCTCGACGAGTACCGGGCGATGCGCAAGCATCTGGGATACTTCCACATCAAGGATTACCGTATCGATCCGTCGCTGGAATGGACGGGTGTCGTCGACGAAGAGCGGCTCAAGAATTTCGTCCCCGCCGACCTGGGGGACAGCGGCCACGAACTGATCTTCCGCGATCTGCGCGATCATCTCCCGCAGATCGATCGCAAGATGAAGAAGCTGGGTCTGCCCGGAATGTTTCTGGAACTCGAACCGCACCTGAAGGGAGGAGGCCAGTTCGGAGGGTTCAGTGGTCCCGATGGATTGGGCGTGGCGTGCCGCAGCCTCTGCCGGCTGTTGGATTACGCCGGGATTCCGTACGAACTTCGCGGCTTTGACCACATTCGGGCGGCTCGCGGTTTTTAGTGGAACCATCCGCTCAGTTGACAAAGTCTCGCGCGGAGGCCGAATTCTTCAGATTCCCAACACGAAACAGTCGACCGTCCAGCCCAAATTTTCGTCACGCCGCCGCGCTGAGTCTCCGCATCTCCCTTATTCCGCATGCGGGGTGAAACCATGCTTCCACCCCGCTTCGTTAAGTGGCGCGGTTTGTCCGTCAGCCGTTCTCAAAAACAAGCCCGGCGTGGCGACAATTTTTCCAATCTGGGTCAGGCGGGTCGCCAGTCCCGGCGATTTCAGCAGACGTTCTCCATCCTGTGCGCTCACACTGAAAATCAGCTCAAAATCCTCGCCATCCCCCAGTGCGTGGTCCAGTGGTGTCCGGCCATCCCGCCCTGCCAGTTCAAAGGCGGCGGGAGATAGGGGAATCGCGGTCGCGTCGAGGATGGCCCCCACCCGACTCTCTTCCAGAATGTGTCCCAAGTCGGCCGCCAGTCCGTCGCTGATGTCGATCAGACTGTGAAGTTCGACTGCATCATTCAGTATCTGCGCTTCACGCACGCGCGGCGTGAAGTCGAGATGATGTCCCAGAATGCTCCCTCCCAGTTCGCCGGTGACAAACACCCAGTCCCCCGGTTTCGCTCCGGATCTCAATACCGGCCCACGGCCTGTCGGTTCTCCCAGCACGGTGATTGACAGTACCAGAGGACCGTCCCATGTATTCGTGTCTCCCCCCGCGATCGCCACGCCGAATTCGTCGGCGAGCGCCGCCAGCCCCGTGTGCAGCCGCTGACCGAGTTCGAAGCCCCCATCGCGAGGCAGTGAGACCGCGACCACGCACGCGACCGGCTTCCCTGCCATGGCGGCAATGTCGCTGAGATTGACTGCCAGCGATTTCCGCCCGATCTGCTCGGGAGTTGCAGAATCCCGTGTAAAGTCGACCCCCTCCATCAACATGTCGACCGTCACCAGACATTGCGGATTGGCGGACCAGTCGAGAACCGCGGCGTCATCGCCGATTCCGACGGGAACCCGGACATTGGCGGGAGTCGCACGTCGCAGCCGGTCGATCAGGTCGAATTCATGGGGCATCGTCAACGACTCTTCAATGGGTGGGTGGGCCGCAGGTACGGCGGCCGGCGACCGCCGGGAATCGGCGGACTTTTCATTTTGTGGCCGGGGAATCATGATCTGTGCCGCTCGGCCCTGCCAGTCCCTTCCGCCGGAATTCCCTCCATGCAGCGCATCCCCCGCGACCTCGCCCGAAAATACACCTTCGACGCCCGCGATGAACCGTTGCTGCGGGTTCGGCTCGGCGAGAGTTTCGAGATCGAAACGTTCGACGCCAGTACCGGATACTTCAAGACACCCGCCGACAAGGCGATTCCCGGCAATCGTCCCGGCTTCGATCGCGTCCCGGCACAGGCGAATCCGATTGGCGGGCCGGTCTTCGTTGAAGGAGCCGAGCGGGGAGACGTGTTGGTCGTTTCCATTGAAGACATTCTGGTGGACGACTATTCGTGGATCGCCGTCGGTCCCAAACGGGGTCCGCTGGGAGAGTCAACTCGGTATCCGGAATTGTCGTCGGAATACACGACGAAGATCTTTAAACACACTCCCGGACCCAGTGGCACCCATCGCGACGGAACGCTGCACTTCAACGACCGGATTTCCTGGCCGATCACTCCCTTCATTGGAACATTGGGTGTCGCCCCGGATCGGGAGGTGACCACGAGTCTCGACGGACAGGGGGAGTGGGGAGGGAATCTCGATATTCGCGACGTCACGATCGGCAATCGGATGCTGTTGCCAGTCCATCATCCGGGCGCACTATTCTATCTGGGAGATGTTCACGCGAGTCAGGGGGATACTGAATTCACGGGGACCGCCGCCGAGACGAAATCGACAGTGCGATTGAATCTCACGTTGATCAAACAGAAACGGATTCCGTTCCTGCGGATCGAAAAGCCCGATTCCATCGTCTCTGTCTTCGCGTCCAAACCGCTGGAAGTGGCGGTCGAGACCGCGACGTTTCAACTGATCGACTGGCTGGTGACGGAGTATGGCTTCACCCCAACCGACGCCTACTGTCTGGTGAGTACCTGTCCCGATTTTCGCATCAACGTCTACCAGATGTGCCAACTGCGACACTTGAACTATGTGGCAGGTGCGGAAATCCCCCGACGATACCTTATGATGTAGGCGAGACGCACCTGCGGCTCGCCTAAACGCACCGCAGGTGCCGGTATTTCGACTACCCTCTTCATCCTGTCAAGCGTTGCTCGACGGGACTTCAAGTCCTTCCAAAAACCGTCGGGACGTCTGCATGACATATTGCTCGGCACAGCCGTACCCGATCGCACGGTACCCTTGAGCTTTCGCCCAGCGGGCCGATTCGATATCCCGCGCCGGAAACCCGCAGGCGATGTTGTGCTTCAGACACGCTTCCAGCACGCGACTGGCGGCGGCCAGCACTTTGGGATGACTGGTTTCGCCGGGAACCCCGTAGGCACATGCCAGATCCGAAGTTCCCACCCAGAGTACGTCGAGTCCTACCTGGGCGATCGCGTCAATGTTCTCGATTCCCTCGGGATCTTCTACGAGTGCGAGAGTGAGGATCGAGTCATCCACGTTCGCGAAATAGTCGGCGGATGACACCAAACCCCATTTGGAACCGCGACCCGGACCGAATCCTCGAATTCCCTTGGGAGGGTAGCTGGCAGACTGTTTCAACCGCAGGGCATCGGCAGCCGTCCGACAGTGGGGGATCAGCACCCCCTGCGCCCCGAGATCGAGCGCTTTCATGACCGCTTCAGTTTCGTCGTTTCGCAACACCCGGACGACCGGAACGGTTCCGCCCGCGAAACAACCTTGCACGAGTGCGTCGATCGTGGCGGCGTCGGCGGCACCGTGTTCACAATCAATCAGCACGAAATCGAAGCCGGCGTATCCCAGCAGCTCGCACAATCCCGACTCCGGCAGCCGGACGGAACTGCTGTAGATGGTCCCGCCGGCACGGAGGATCTGTTTCGCACGGTTGTCGCGGATCTGGTTCATGTCGGAAGTGTAGTGATCGCGGTACCGGGGCATCCAGCCAATCACTGGGGTTCTGCGGCCGCTTGCGGAATTTCACGACTCCCGCCGGGAACTCTCCCCTCTGTTTCCGTCGGTTCCCGTTCCCAACCGTTGATCGATCCAGGTCTTCCACAGGTCGCTGCCGAATCTTCGAACCTGCTGGAGTACGATCTTCAACCGGTCGCGGTCCAGTTCCTGTTCGAACGCCCGCAAGAGTGCCGCCGACTGTGCGTCGGGCAGGGAAATCGTCAACGCGGGGACCAGTTCCTCCAGCACGCCCCACGCGCGGTCGGGATTCTGGTCGGCACAGACCGGCAGGATGTCGACCAGCGATTGGCCGAACAGTTCGCGGGCATACTCCACCGCCTCCAGCATGCTCCTCTCTTTCGCGTTCCGTGGCTCCCGCCAGTCATACGGGGGCGACCACTCCAAAACCGGCCGCAACAGATCGACATGGGTCAGCACCCCCAGCATCGGGGGGGGCTTGAGTCGGGGCTGGTTGGTGTACCACGTTTCCAGGTCGCGCAACGTCCGCCGGTCGGCCTCGCGCGCGGGGGAATGCGCGTCCATCACCAGCAGTACCACGTTGGAATCGCGCAGTGCGGTCGCGATCTGGCGGATTTGCGCAGGGGTCGCCCCCACGTCGCCATAGCCCGGAGTGTCGAGCAAAGTCACCACGACAGGTGGCTCTCCCAAAGACATCTGGTACCGGGTCACTTCCATTGTTTCGGGCAGCACGTCAACGCCCGCCGACCGCGACCGCGTGAGCGCATTCACCAGACTCGATTTCCCGGCGCTCACCTGGCCCACCAGTGCGATTGAAACCGGCTGTGCCGCGGGGCCTTGAGAGAGGACGGCGGCGGCACCCGAACCCTCCTGTCCCCCCGAGGCGAGTTCGGGTGTCATGTGTGTTCCCAACGGCAACGCCTTGCGATACGCGTCGGCCCCACCCCGCAATCGGCCGCTGTTCATCTCAATCAGATAAAAGCCAATCTGCTGAAAGAATCTGAGATAGACCGCCGCCAGCAGTTCGGTTTGCACCCCGGTTGTCACGGGTTCCAGCGCGACTTTCGACACAAACAATTTCGCGAGATTGCTCGGATCCATCAGAATCTGAACCACCCAAGACGCTTTCGAGAACCGGTCAAACCATTTGGGAGCCGACTCAAGTGATTTCCATTGACGGATTGTCAATAACCGGCTTCCAGGGACCGACGTCAACAACCAGCGTTCCAGATCGTCGACCGCCAGCCGAACGGCGGCGAGCAGTTCGGGGGCGGTCAATGACGAATAGGGATCACTCGCGTCGGGGTGGTAATGTCGGGCCAACGTCTCGGCGAGCGCCTGCACCTCGGACTGATACACCGCGAGTGTGGTCAGTTGATTGGGGGTGAACTTCTCAACTTTGAGTTGAAAATCCCGCACGATCTGTGCCGCCGCGCGGTCACGGGGGGTGAAATGCCGTGCGATCACAGGATCGGTCGGGGCGGCGGTCGCATGCCCCAGTTTCCACCAGCGTCCCAGCAGTCCCGCCAGCAGCCAGCACAGAGGGGCCATCCACCAAGTCCACCAGAACAGCCCCGATCGCCACAGCGCATAACCGCCCAGACAGGCGTAAACCACGATCGGCAGCGCGATGAGCGCCGCCACGGCCATCGAACCACGTGAAATCATTTCCCCTCTCCCCCCCGCGAGTCACGCCACAACTGCGCCGCTTGTCGCAATTGCTCCTCGTAAATCGTCGCCAGCTCGTTCGCCGTCGGGACGTGACCCTTACGGACTTGTTGGAAGTACCAGTTCCACGCTCTACCCGACGCGTACACCCAGGCGAAAGAGGCGGCGGCGTTCGCGGCCATTCCCACCCAAGGAATGAACTTCAACAACTCGCGCAGCGCCATGGTGAGCGCGATTCGTCCTCCGACCGCCCCGCCTACTTGCGACAGCACTTTCTTGTCCAGCGGTTGATTGTAGATCTGGGCCAGTTTTCGAATCAGGTGCGATTGAATTCCGACCACTACCGGCAAATCGACCCACGGAACCGGGACCGCTCCCGCCGTCGCCGCCAGCGCGGCATGCCCCAGGATGATGGGCATCGAACGGCGGTCGTACATCTCTCCCAACGACTTATGCAGCTCGTCCATTTGCAACAACGTCTGCCGATAGGCCGTCGGTAGCAACTCCAGAATCGCCTGACGGAGACGCGACGCTCCCAGGTCGGGGGGCACGAATCCATCTTCTGGCAAAGTGAAGTCGATCGGAACGACCCGGTCGACCAATCCCTGAAAGCGCTTCAGATGGGCCGACACGCATTTTCCCAGATCGCCAGGGAGCGATTCGGGGAGGCGGAATTCTCCGGCGCTCGATCCGTTGGTACGAGAATCCGCAGTCGCGTTGACCGCGAAAGGATCGACCGCGGGGTGCGGTTCACCGGCGTACGCGTCGTGCAGACAGGTGATCGCCAGCAACACCGGGCGGTCCGGATACGACCGACGGACCTCGCGCAACGGCGCGACAATCGCATCGACCGCCTGATCGGTCGCCCGCACGGTGACAATCAGCAAATGCGATTGTTGACTGAGAGCGGCGATCTCCTCCGTCGGATCGTAACCTGCTTCACCAAATCCACGGGTGTCGAGAAAACGGACGATCGTGGATTCATCGTCGGGAAAGCTGAAGATTCGCGAACAGCGGGTCTGTGGGCGAAACCCGTTTCCCACGACCGCCTCGGTCGCGCCGGTCAATTGGCGGATCATTGAGGACTTTCCTGATCCGGTCTTGCCGAGCAACCACAAACAGGGAATCGGGGCTTTTTTTAATAGCTCGGCCCGTTGCCGCTGGAATGCCTCGTCGTCCATCATCTGGGAGGTGAATCGACGGAATGGATTCCACATGCAGCGTCAACTCCAACTACTCAGCCAACCGATCCAGGATGGAACACCGGCGACATCACAGGCCGCCCCGCGTCCCTTCATGGTAACGCCCCGAACCGCCCCGGGGAAATCGCGATCGATGGCGGTCAGGCTCGTTCCCAGGCGAAGGGAAGTACCTGATCAATGGATCGAGAGCCGGTCGCCAGCATCAGTACGCGATCAAACCCCACCGCGTTCCCCGCGCACGGCGGGAGCCCGTGATCCATCGCGGCCAACAGCCGGCTGTCGGTCGGCAGCGCAGACTGCCCCTCTTGGTTTCTGCGGAGTGACTCACACGCGATACGTTGCTTCAGCTCCACGGGGTCTGTCAGTTCGTGATATCCATTGCAGAGTTCGACGCCCCGCAGATACAGCTCAAACCGCTCGGCGACTGGTGGCTCTCCAGTCCGCAGCCTGGCGAGCGCTCCCTGAGACGCCGGGTAATCGAAAATGAATTCCGGCCGATCGACTCCCAGTCGCGGCTCGACCAGAAACGCCAGCAGCAGATTCAGCCAGCCGTCACGATCGGTCAGCGCGAGCGAGTCCGGAACAACGAGTCCGTGTCGCCGGGCGACGGAGTGCAACGCGGAACACGGCGCGCGCAGCGGATCGATCTGCAACGTTCGTTCGAACGCTTCCTGGTAGGTGGTCCGGAGGAATGGGCGGGGAAGCGACTGGCCCGCGAGGGAGAACAGGACGCAGATCAGTTCCTCGGTCTCAGCCATCTGTTCGAGATGGGTGGCCCCGACGCGATACCATTCAAGCATCGTGAATTCGGGATTGTGCCGTTCGCTCCGCTCGGCGGCGCGGAAGACATGGCAGAGCTGGTAAATCGCCACTGCCCCGGCGGCCAACAACCGCTTCATGCAGAACTCGGTCGAGGTTTGCAGATAATGCCGCTCGGTCGTTGAGATCGTAGACTGGCCCATCGGCGCATCGGCGTTGGTGACAGCGAACGGTTCCAGGTTCGGGTCGATCACCCGGTCGGAAGACAGCAGCGGGGTATCGACCTCAATGTACCCGCGCTCGTCAAAAAACCGGCGCGCGCCCGCCAGGAAGCGGGCGCGCAGCGCCAGCATGTCCAGAGTCGCGGAGGGTAGAAAGTCGGGCGGTTGCATCGGGTTGGGACAAAAATGTGTCAGGAACGTTTGACCTGACACATTTTATCAGGCCGACTACTTCTTCAGTTCCGGAGGCAACTCAGTCAACGGCGTGAGTTCAAGAATGTCAGTTTGGTACCACTGTTTGTCCTGCAACGTGCGCTTTGCCTTGTCTTGGAAGCGATAACCGGCGACATGCGCGGGGTAGACGTGTCCGCCCTCGGTTTTCTTCCAGTCACTGAAGTGATGGCGCGTGTCGGTGTAATCGATGGCGACAAGTCGCTTGTCCTCTTTGTCGAAATACAAATCGATCGGCTCTTTGACCGACCCGGTCACACGCAGGCCAATCGCCGGCTTGTCGCCGATCTGCGTTTCCTCCAGCAGGTCGATTTTGGAATCCGGATGGAGCAGGATCCGCAGACTCCACGCCCAGCAAAGTACACGGACCTTATCTTTTTCCCGCTTGCCCGCTCCAATCCACCAGTCTCCGGACACCTCGACGACTGAAGTACGATTCCCCTTTTCGTCGGGAGTCACAGGGTCGGCCGGCTTGGATGTGATCAGAACTCGTTCCCGAAACCGAAACAGCTTCAGCAGCTTCTCTTCACCGCCGGCGGCCTTCACGATCTGCCCGACGACGTCCGCTGCCTTCGCCTCATCGGCCGCCAGACGGACTGCGGGCAACAGCAGCCCCGTGAAGACAAGTAACCCAGTTAGAATCTGTCGCATGGGAATGACTCGGGCTGAAGGCTGATCGATCGCGAATACTGGGGGACGAGAGACACAGTCGCCAACATGAGGGTAGCACGCTGAAAACGCGGCGGCCAGTGGCAGCAAATCGCGTTCGGAACCCCCGCCGGGAAATGGTCAGCGAATTGACTTCCACTGCGGCAGGAGCGTATGGTCGCGCAGTCACAGCCGCCATCCCGCAGAAATCATTCGTAATAGTCGCAAGGCGCAGGACGACGGCACTGGCGGGAGCACGGGCCTCGCCATCCTGCGGCGCGGTGGATTCGCCTCGGTTGTCGCCGACGAGGCGTCCGGATCATTAACGACCCGCCCCGTGCGATTCACGGGCAAACGTCTGTTCGTCAACGTGGCGACTCAGACGGGAAGCCTCCAGGTGGAGATCCTGGACGAAGCAGGGCAGGTCATCGAGCCACTCAAGAAGCGCAACTCGCAGTCCATCACCGCCGACGCGACTCTGGCCGCTGTCCAGTGGGAGGGCCTCGAAGATCTCTCGTCGTTGTGCGGGAAGCCGGTTCGATTCTGCTTTCAACTTCAGAACGGCAGACTGTATTCGTTCTGGGTCAGCCCCGACGAAACGGGGGCCAGCGGGGGCTACGTCGCCGCCGGCGGTCCCGGGTACACGGGACACCGCGATACGGTCGGCCGGAAGGCGCTTGAGACCGTCAAAGGGATTGGGCCGTAAGTGGAATTGCAGATCTGTATCCGTCGGCATGGGAAATCACTGCCCGGCCCACCGACTGGCTGCGTCGCCGTTGGGTGGGGCCGCCTTGCCGTGAAGGGAGTCATGTTCGGCGGCAACGAGTACTTCATGGATCTGGCGAAGGTCAACCTGGTGTCGGCGGAGTCGGCAGTCTGACTGCCGATCTTATTCCGGATCGCGTGGCGGCCTCGAGTTCGAGCTCGGGATCGGTCGAGTCGTGAACGAAGGTGGCACGCTTTGAGCGTTGGGTGACACGCTATGCGCCTTGGGTGGCGCACGGCGCTCATGTACAATCGAGCGAATTGAAAGGAAGGTGACCCGTGAACGCAGTCAGAGCGATTTGGAAAAACGGAGACATCGTGCCCGTCGGCCCGGTCGACTGGCCTGAGGGGTGTGAGGTCTCGATCGAGCCTGTCTCAAAAGACTACGACAGGATCGGAGTTGACGAAGCCGACTGGCGCGATGACCCGGAGAGTCGCGCCGATTGGAATACCTGGATACTGACTTTGGAGCCGCTGGAATTCACTTACGAAGAAGAACGGCGACTCGCCGAATTCGAAGCGGAGATGCGAAGTTTCCAGCGACAGTGACCTTGACGCAGTACCCGGACTGAAGGTCGAGAATTGGGTTGCAGGTGGCGCGCCCTGAGCGTTTAATTGATGGACGCTGGCTCCCATTCAACCCTCATCCCCTTCCAGGTGAATCATGCAGAATCCTGAACCGCAGAGCGAACATCGGTGGCTCCAACGACTCGTCGGCGAATGGACGATGGAAGCCGAATTCACCATGGCGCCAGATCAGCCCCCCACCAAAACGACCGGAGCCGAGAATGTCCGATCGCTGGGAGGACTCTGGACTGTTGGCGAAATGGAAGGGGGAATGGCCGGCGGCGACACGGACCGCTCCATCATGACGCTCAGCTACGATCCCTCGAAACAGCGTTTCGTGGGAACTTTTGTGGCCTCGTGTATGACGCATCTCTGGGTATACAGCGGGTCGCTCGACTCCAGCGGAAAATTCCTCACGCTGGACACCGAAGGCCCGAGCTTCAGTGGCGACGGCACGCTGGCAAAATACCAGGACATCATCGAATTCCTGAGTGAGGATCACCGGACGCTCTCCTCGCAGTTTCTCGGCGCCGATGGGGAGTGGCAGCGATTCATGACAGCTCATTACCGCCGGAAGGCGTAGTACGACAATCGGGACGGTGCGGATTTCGTAAGGTGGAAGGCCACAGGTAGTACGGCGTCAAGGCGCTAGCGGCCCGACAACGCCATTGTGCCACAAGGCCTGGCGAGCGGTCCGGCGTCAGCCGACCGGTTTTTGGCGTCGATGGCGCACTGCCCGCCGCTGGGGCCAAAAACCCGGCCCGCAGCGGCGGGACGCCGGCCGCCTCGCCAGTGCGATGCTGTAAAGGGAACTACGAAAGACAGAACGGGGTCAGGGCAAGTACGAGTGAAAGCCGGAGCTGAGTAGCGGATGAAAGCGAAACGCGAAAATGGGTCAGGTCTCCAACTTCGCGATGAACGCGTTGATCCTGCGGGCGTTCGTCCCGACGTCGCTCTTTCCCACCCGTGAAACCGAGCGAACATCGACCCGGGTTCCCGTCGGCGTCGGCGTGAGTCGCACGACGACGTCGTCTTTGAAACCGAACCAAAAGGTCGTGTCCGTCGCTTCGATTCGCTGCGTCGCCGGATTCGAATCGACGATCTCCCAACCCATATCCCGCGCGGCTTGCAAGGCCCGCGGAAACGCCACGGCGGGTGAGCCCATGAGCGCCCCCGGCTTGAGATCGGGATACCCAAGATGCTGTTGCCGGGCGAGTTCCGGGCCGCCGTATTCCGACGCGTTCTCGGCCCCCCGCCGCAGCGGCAGAATCGCCTCAAACAGCGGCGGCGTCTCGGTGTCGGTTGAGATGTCGTGAATGTAAGGCACGCGGTCGAGATTGTGTTTCCACATCAGCATTACGGTAAGAACCGCGCTGGCAACGACAAGTCCGATGATCGACAATGTCCGCGCCACAAGCGACGGCTCCCAGAATGAAAACGCCAGTCCGACGAGGCAGACCGTGATCGCGGCGAGGCTGATCATGGCCGCCGCTTTCACCATCGCCAGCCCGGTCTTGAAACTCCACCAACCGAGACGGAATCCAGGACCGGAAGCGCCCAGGGAAACCAAACCAATGGCGGCGATCGTCGCCCCCAAATAGCTCACCAGGTACATTGTCTTTCCTTATGCGGAAACTTTGCGGGAGCCGGCGAACAGTAGCAGCGCGCCGACGGCGATCACGGCCCCCCCCAAAATGGGGGGCACGGGCCAGGTTTTGCTCGACTGGGAGGTGGCGGTGACCGGCCCGATGTCAATCACCACGTCGCGGCTCACATAGGGGATCCCGCGGTAGAACAATGCGACAGCCCCCACTGCGATGAGAAGCACGCCAATGACAATCAGTACGTTGTTCCGCATGGCGATCACGATCCAAGAGTATTTGAAGAAGGGATTTGCACGCTTAGGTCACCGTTCGCATCACCGGAGTGCGCCCGGGGGAAAACAAAAAAGCCGACGTGTGGGAACACAGGGCATTCCCACACGTCGGCTTACTTCCTACGGAGCCTCCCCCCCTGATTCGGAAGGGCTGCTCGGAATTGAGTCATCCGAGAACCAACGCGGACATTCGCAGTCCGCCAGCCGAACCAATCGCTCGGCTGTTGGTTATTGTAACTTTCGTCGCAAGTGAATTCAACCCGGATTATTCACCGAGTAAGGCCGAAAACGAAAGGACCATTGCGGGATCCCCGGTGTTTCATGGTGTATTCGAACCCAACCAGGTAGAACCAGGAGGTGACGCAATGGGTGAACGGCAAGGATGCCTATTTGAACCGAGTTTCAACCGCTCGGTCAAGGTTCAGGCGACAGACGATTGGATCACCTCCGACGCGGGGCTGATCCTGTTGCGGGAAGCGGATCATCTGCTGGGCATCACCGAGTCTCTGGCGCGTCGTCTGTTCGATCCCCGTGACCCGAAACGATCCAGGCCTGTTCGGCGAATTCCAATCCCCTGTCAACGTCGCGAATTTTGGGGTCATGCGACGTGACCAGCAGAGACGCGAGTCGATGCAGTGCGGGGACGAATTCGGGATCCTGTTTGAGCGCGGCGAGAAACTCCCCAATCGCTTGCGCCGGCTTCTTGGTTTCGAGCTTGGCAATTCCGCTCATCGTGAGTACGAACGGGTCGCGGGCCCCACTGCCCCTTCGTGCGTTCCCCAGAGAATTCTCGCCGGCGGATTTCTGCCGGGTCGTCTGAAGCAACATCCCATGGACCGCCCAGCCCCGAATCCAGGAGGGCAACCGCTTCGCTCCACTGTTCCGCAACTTCCAGATTTCATATCCCTTCTCAGCGTCGGCGATCGCCTGGTCTCGACGTCCCAGTTGCCAATATGCCAATGCGCGCCAGGCGAAGGCTTCATGCGATTCGGGATGGAGTCGAATCCATTCGTCGGCGACATCAAACAGCGTTTCCGCGTCGCTTCGACCAAACTTGCGTTCTGGGGTCCGTATCGCCAGCCAGTCGGTTTCGAGCTGGTCGAGTTCCAGCCGCAATCGGGTTTTCTCATCAAACAATGGCTTTAGTAGAGCATCAATGCCATCCAACTGGACCTTGGCCGCGTCGCGATACTTCAGGACGTCACGTGCCTCCGCATCCAGGGCGTTGTATTTCATTTGAACCGCGCTGACATCGTTCAGAGCGGCCTTACGATCCACATCGTTGATCGCGAATTTTGCACGTCGTTCGACCGCTTTTCCAAAGTCCGAGACTTTTTGCGACTCGGCAAGGAGTCGGTTGTATTCTTTTTCCTGCACCTTCACCTGCGCGTCGAATGGAGTCCGCTTTTCCCAAAGTGGGCGGATCTTTTCATCCAGCACCTGACCCCGCGCGTGGACCCTCCTGGCTGCGCTGGTGATTTCCGGTAACCGCTTGCGATGGCTCTCCTGTTCGTCAGGATCTTCCGCGCGAGGATCCACGGAGTCCAATTCCACGCCGGCTCCTTGGCCGCTTAAGCTGCGGGTTGGTGTCCGCTGGGCAGCACCGGTGACCAGAGTTCCCAGGAGTCGCATAGGTCCCCCCAGACGCTCGGCCCCCACCGCAATCGACGCGCAGGGGATCCCCAGGGCGAATGCGATGAAATACGTCAGTCGCGGGCTGTTCACTTTCTGGTCTCCGGTTTGGAATGTTCGTCATTGGCAGTGAGTGATCGGGTGGCACGATCGTTGAGGCGGACGACTCGCGGCAACCTTGAGAGGTTGTTGTCGTACACGGGAATAAAGACGAAGACGTCGACTGAGTTTTTGCCCTTTCTCATAACGGAGAAATCGGTCCATTTCGCTCTGAATTTCAGCAATCCCAAGTCTTTTTTTGGGTGCGGTCTCAGTGCCTGCGTCAGGCCCTACCCAGGAGGAGTCATCAGAAAATTTCAAATTCCGATGGGAATCGGGCGAAATTTTTCTGGCAAATCCCGTCTTTAGATTTGCTACCCAAAGTCGCGGCTTCACACGTAGCGATTGCGTCGCCAGTCGGGTCATCGATTCGCGGAACGATTCGTCCTGAGGGTTTTGTTGATTTCCGCGCCATTTCCGTCACGCATTGAAACGGAGTCGATTCATGTTTATGCAGAAACCGTTGTCCCTGCTAAAAGCCAGACTGTCCGGCTGGCTGTCACAACGACAGTCCCCCGGGGCACGTCGCAAACGGCGGGTTGTCGATCGTCGGCTCTCGGCCCTCGTGGAGTATTTGGAGGATCGCGTGTTGCTCGCGGACCCGGGGGCGACGGTCGCGACAGCCGTCAACCTGGGGAGCTTGACGCCCACCAAGCAAACCGCCATTGACCGCCTTCAGTCCGGCGATGTCGATCTGTTCCGATTCAATCTGCCGAGCGACTCGACCCTCTCGGCCAACGTCACGGGCCTCACCGGACAGGTCAACGGACGCCTCTTTCGTGATTTGAACAGCGATGGCGTTCTCGCCAGCGACGAGCAACTGGAGTATCGCGACAACTACTACTCCGGTTCTGCGTTCAACATGAACGGGGAATCGTTGGCTGGTGGAACGTACTTCCTGCAGTTGGCACCGTCGAATGCCACCACAAACACCCCGTACACTCTGACGATCTCCGCGACGGCGATTCCCAACAGTCTGGATGTGGGGGGAACGACGGCGACGGCGCGGAACCTTGGCACACTCACCACCACCCAAAAGACCGTCAACGACATAGCGCAGTGGGGTGATGCCGACATCTTCAAATTCACCCTTTCGGCCGACTCGACTCTGTCGGCCACGTTCAGCGGACTCTCCGAGCTGGTGCAGGCGCGGTTGTATCGCGACCTGAACAACGACGGCGTCTTGGCGGGCGATGAACAGCTCGAAAGCCGCGACAACTACTACAGCGGGGCGACGTTCAACTTCAACGGCGAATCGCTGATGAAGGGGACGTACTTCCTGCAGGTTTCCCCCTGGAATTCCGAAGCCAACACGGCGTATACCCTGGCGATTTCCGCAGCTTCCATTCCGGGATCAAAGGATGCCGGGGGCACAACGGCGACCGCCCGTGATTTTGCGACGCTGACGACGGCCGTCAAGACGGTGAACGACATCTCGCAATGGAATGACACCGACGTCTACAAATTCACCGTTTCGACCGACTCGGTCCTGTCGGCGGCTGTTTCTGGACTTTCGGAACTGGTCAGGGCGCGGTTGTTCCGCGACTTGAACGGGGATGGCGTACTGGCAAGCGACGAGCAGCTTGAACTCCGCGACAACTACTACAGCGGGGCGGCGTTCAACTTCAACGGCGAAGCGTTGATGAAGGGGACGTACTTCCTGCAGGTTTCCCCGTGGAATTCCGAAGTCAACACGGCGTACACCCTGGCCATCTCCGCGACTGCCATCACGGGATCACAAGATGGCGGGGACACAACGGCGACCGCCCGTGACTTTGGGACGCTGACGACGGCCGTTCAAACGGTGAACGACATCTCGCAATGGAATGACACCGACGTCTACAAATTCACCGTTTCGACCGACTCGGTCCTGTCGGCGACAGTCTCCGGACTTTCCGAACTGGTCAGGGCGCGATTATTCCGTGATCTGAACGGGGACGGCGTACTGGCAAGCGACGAGCAGCTCGAAATCCGGGACAACTACTACAGCGGCGCGACACTCACTTTCAACGGCGA
This sequence comes from Planctomicrobium piriforme, assembly GCA_945860955.1. Classification (GTDB taxonomy): domain Bacteria; phylum Planctomycetota; class Planctomycetia; order Planctomycetales; family Planctomycetaceae; genus UBA10511. The sequence goes on along the minus strand of CAMATH010000138.1, from coordinate 1,992 downwards.
ATCGCTGATGAAAGGGACGTACTTCCTGCAAGTTTCCCCCTGGAATTCCGAAGTCAACACGGCATACACGCTGGCCATTTCCGCGGCCGCCATCCCGGGATCTCAGGATGCCGGGGGGACCGCATCGACCGCTCGTGACTTTGGCACGCTGACGACGGCTCTGCAGACGGTGAACGACATTGCCCAGTGGAGCGACACCGACGTCTACAAATTCACTGTCTCGACGGACTCGATCCTGTCGGCGACAGTCTCCGGACTTTCGGAACTGGTCAGGGCGCGGTTATTCCGTGATCTGAACGGGGATGGCGTTCTGGCGAGCGACGAACAGGTCGAAATCCGGGACAACTACTACAGCGGCGCGACATTGACCTTCAACGGCGAACCACTGATGAAGGGGACGTACTACCTGCAGGTCTCCCCCTGGAATTCCGAAGTCAACACGGCGTATACCCTGGCGATTTCTGCGGCAACCATCCCGGGATCTCAGGATGCCGGCGGAACCACAGCGACCGCTCGGGACTTTGGCACACTGACGACGGCCGTTCAAACGGTAAATGACATCGCCCAGTGGAGTGATACCGATGTCTACAAGTTCACCGTCTCCACCGACTCAACCTTGTCCACGACGATCACGGGACTTTCGGAACTGGTGCAGGTCCGCTTGTTCCGCGACCTGAATGGCGATGGAATCCTGGCCAGCGGTGATCAACTCGAAATCCGGGACAACTACTACAGCGGCGCGACATTGACATTCAACGGCGAACCGCTGATGAAGGGGACGTACTACCTGCAGGTCTCCCCCGGGAATTCCGAAGTCAACACGGCGTACACCCTGGCGATTTCTGCGGCAACCATCGCGGGATCACAGGATGCCGGCGGAACCACAGCGACCGCTCGTGATTTTGGCACACTGACCACAGCGCAAAAGACGGTGAACGACATCGCGCAGTCGGGTGACAACGACATCTTCAAGTTCACCCTCTCCACCGACTCAACGCTGTCAACCACGCTCACCGGACTCTCCGAGTTGGTCCAGGCGCGACTGTTCCGCGATCGGAACGGCGATGGCATTCTGACCAGCGACGAACAGCTTGAGGTTCGGGACAACTACTACAGCGGCGCGACGTTGACCTTTAACGGCGAACCGCTGATGAAGGGGACGTACTACCTGCAAGTCTCCCCCTGGAACTCCGAAGTCAACACCGCGTACACGCTGGCGATTTCCGCGGCCGCCATCCCGGGTTCGATCGATGCCGGGGGGACCGTGGCGACCGCCCGCAATCTCGGCACCCTGGCGGCCGCCGCTCAGACCGTGAAAGACCTGGCACAGTCGGGCGACAACGACATTTACAAGTTCACTCTGGCACCTGGCGCGAAGTTGAAGGCGGCGATTACCGGATTGACCGAACTGGTACAGGCGCGTTTGTATCGCGATCTGAACAACGACGGCATTCTGACCGCCAACGAACAGATCGCTTACCGCGACAACTACTCGTCGGGTGCCGGTTTTGACTTCAACGGTCTCAACCTCGCCGGGGCAACCTACTTTCTGCAGATTTCCCCCTGGAACACCGACGTGAACACGGAATACCAACTGGCAGTTTCGGCGGTCTGACAAACCGCCGTGACACTGGCCGAACTCCGCAGTCGGCAGGGACCGGCCACACGCCTCCCCGGATGAAGTGATTCACCCGGGGGGGCTGTGGCAACTTTCCACTCAAGTTTGTGTGCGGAAGGGGCAACTCCGGCCACCATCATTTCCCAACACTCCACTCCTCGTTACGATATCCGTGTTTTCTCCGGACGTTGGCCCGAGGTTTAGGAAGTTGAGGGATTCATGAGTGAGGTAACTGCTCAATAACCCCGCGGTCGGCGCGCGGTCCGGCGGCGCTCGTCGCAGGCGTCGATTGAGTGCGCGAGTTTACGGAGGTGGAGAAGTTGCCTCAGGCCGCTGCCATTATCCGGTCTCGGGTGCGGGGGTCGCAGTCGCTT